>JAAETN010000706.1 GCA_024228355.1 Maribacter sp.
GGGCCAGACGTTGGGAAACATTACCATGTAGATCCATTGAAGTTGATATTAAGGTGTTTTCCCCAATTACTTCCCTGATTCTAATTATGAAATCCCCTTCTGCATCATCAAGTCCAACAACACTCATTGCTCCATGTATATCAAAAAATAAACCGTCATATGGTCCATTTTCCTTTAGCATTTCAAGGGTTTTAGTAACAAGGGATTCATAAGCTTCCCTTGTGACGGTACCTCCTGGCAATGCATGACCCCTTATTGTAGGTATCCATGTGGCTCTATTACGATTTACCGAATCCTTGGACATAAAAGGATAGAAAGAGAAAACCTCTTCTTTGATCCTGGCATGAAAGGCATCTTCATGGGTTAAAGCCGGGGAGAAGGTACTTGATTCTATAGCAATACCTGCTATGGCAATTCGTGGTAATTCCTTTTCTTTATTTTCATTTTTTTTGGTTGATTCCTGGCAACCCTGAAGTATAAAAATGAGCACTAGGTAAAGGAAAAATCTGTTCATGGAAGTACTATTTTGGATTAAGGAAATATAGATTTTTCATATAGAAAATCCATAAGATTAAAAATACTGATTTTAAGAATAGGAGGAAGTACAAAAACTTTTTATTCCAACTTAAACATATTTGAAATGCTCCTATTGTTGTTGACAGCAAATTAATTACCAAGTTTTAAGAAATCACTGGCATTTTGATGATAAACCTTATTAAGGATTTGGGAAGAAAGTCCAAGGCCTTTTGTTTTTTGGCTTCTAATTACCAAGGAGTCTGAACCACTTAAATAATCCCAAAGTCGTGCGTAATTTGCATCGAGTTGTTTGATCTCATCCCCCCGTTCTGTAATTGAAACGGAATCCTCTATAATGGAATTGCCATAATCCGTTCCAAAA
>JAAETN010000707.1 GCA_024228355.1 Maribacter sp.
GACCTATCAGAAAAGAAGACACTTACCATAGAGCAGTGGGGCGAAAACAAATTTGAAGCCGCTGTGGGTAACTATGTAGAGGAGTACCAGTTCACAAATATATTGCCGGGGTCGTAATTAGGAGTTGTCCCAAAATAACTTGATCTTTTTGCGCTCAGGTTTAGGTTAGATTTGGTCTATCTGATTGAGTTGAACCGCAAGCGTAGCCTTAGCTACGGTGAGGATTCAGCGAATGAAGATCGATCGAAGCTGGCCTGAAAATGGGATGTAAAAAGGCCAAGTTATTTTGGGACAACTACTTATTGTCTTTTCAGAAACAAATCTTTCTTCCTTGATTACGTAAAAGGCAGGTGCTAAAATCAATTCTCAAGTTGACAAAACAAACTTACCATATGTTATGGCAAATTTCTTTTCCTGTGTAACATTATGCGGCTTAGCGAATCTGAACAACAAGTAATTAAACAGAGCATTTCAGTTTTTGATAAACAAGCAAAGGTTGTCCTGTTTGATTCACGTACTAAAGATACTGCAAAGGGAGGAGATATTGACCTGTTAAGCATCTCTGATACTTAAAGAAAACTTGGATGCAATGGATAGTGCAATTAGTTGGTTAAAGCGTTCAGTTGGAATTTGTAACAAGATTGGGATTAAAGAGGATTATGCTGTGCGTTATGTGAACACTGACGATACATAAGGTAAAGCAAACAAGTAATAAATTACTTATTACTGATAACAGTTTGGTCAGGGAGCGTGATGTGAACATTTCCAAATTGCAATATTGTGGTTGGAAACATGTAGGGCTCGTTTCCCAAACGAACTTGTTTAGATTACATTAAGGATTCGAGAAAAAATAACTTCCCTATTTATCGCGCTCAGGTTTAGGTCATATTTGGTCGATC
>JAAETN010000708.1 GCA_024228355.1 Maribacter sp.
CAGGCATTTACTGTTGATGGGGCTTCTTCAAGAACCATAACTTTTTCCCAACCCGATGAAAAAATGGTCTATTTCGATTTAAATGTTGCTGATTTCAAAGGTATCGGAAAAGTAATTGTTGAAGCTTCAGGAAATGGGGAAAATGCCTCCTTTGAAATCCCAATAGATGTGGTCAATCCAAATCCAATGACCTCAACTGTACAGAACATAGTCCTGGATGCCAATGGAAGTGAGACGATTGACCTGGCAACTTTCGGAATTGCAGGTAGTAATTCTTCCCAGATAGAATTCTCGACCTTACCGCCAATGAATTTTAATGGTCGAATGAAATATTTGATCCGTTATCCGCATGGGTGTGTTGAGCAAACAACCTCGGCAGCTTTTCCACAATTGTTCTTATCGGATATTTTTGATTTGGACAGTAATCGAAAAAGAAAAATACAAATGCATATTGAAAATGCCATTCGGCGTCTGGGGGGCTATCAATTACCCAACGGTGGTTTCTCTTTTTGGCAAGGACAAGGTCGTGCAAATGATTGGGGCACTACTTTCGCTGGGCATTTCTTATTAGAGGCAGAAAAGAAAGGTTATGTGTTGCCTTTAGGTTTTAAATCGAATTGGGTGAGCTATCAACAACAAGTTTCCAAACAATGGCGAAGTAGATCCGATCATTCAGATTTGGCACAGGCTTATCGATTATACACTTTGGCATTATCAAATAATGCGGATATAGCCTCAATGAATCGATTAAGGGAGACAAAAAACCTTTCCAATGAATCAAAATATAGATTGGCGGCCACCTATGCTTTGGTAGGTCAGATCAGGGTTGCAGAAGAGCTACTGTCAAATGCCTCTTCGGATTTTAAAAATTATAGGCATAACTACCATACCTACGGTTCAGAAAGTAGAAATAGGGCCATGGCATTGGAAACTTTGGTATTGATGAAGGATAAGGCCAAAGCACAGGAAATGGCCAAAACCGTTGCCCAAAGGTTGAGTGAAAAACA
>JAAETN010000709.1 GCA_024228355.1 Maribacter sp.
AGAGGCTGCCCAGCCCAAATATTCTTCTCCTAATTTTGCCAATCCTTTCGTGGAACCATGGTCGTTGGTAAAATAGAACCGTTCCTTATCCAATGCCACAATATCATTTGGGCTAATCATAGAAACATCTTTCAAGGTTTGAATATGTGCAAGGCTATCATTATGTAAATCGAAAACTTCCAAGGAATGTTCGTTACCAACATGATTAATGGCGTAGACCCTATAAAGATGATCTGCTGTTCTTACCATTGAGATACCGTGCGGAAAATAAGGTATTTTAAGATCAGTGGTTAATTGAATAGGCTCAAACTTGGTATTGGTCAAGTCCATATAGTATAGGTGACCTTGTCTTGTGTTTCCATCCCTTCTACTTGCTCGATCATCTGAAGAAAACAGAATAAAGTCATCTTCGTAACTGATCTGCATATCTTCTACCCCTGGAAGTGCTACTTTCTTCTCTATTGATCCAGCAAAAGAATTCTCTACTTTACGGAAGTATCCTGTTGAATAAAAGATGTAGAATACATAGCATAATAGGCCCAAAAACAGGATAACGATGCCTCTTAAGGTCTTTTTCATTCAGCTTTTATTTGTTGTTGGTTGGATGCTTAGTGGCAACCTTAGGTAAATATCATACAGTGTTTTGCGACCGCATTTTTTAACTCTACTAACTTAGGTCTTCTTAGTAATAGACAGATTGATAACAATGGCCATAAGGAGCCAAATTATAAAGGTTTCTCCATGGGTCATTTCATAGGTTGAACCTGCTAATTTAGCTGCCATTAATATGATGTAAACAATAATGGGTGATAAGAACAGGCTAATGACAAGACGGAAAATCGATTTTTATAGTCCATAAGGCGTTGGTTTATTCCTTAATATTAATCTTTTTTCGATGAATTGGGAAATATCGGAATCCGAAAACCCAACAATCCATTCAAGAATCTTGGTGGAAAGTAACTTTTTGTCACGATGAAATGCACATACTTTCGGTAAGCTGTTTTTGGGTTGGGTTACGTTCATCGAGCATTTTCTGCACTTTATCCCGATTTCTGTCAGTTACCTAAAAATAAGGGGTTTTGAACGTTTTACAACCTAGTTGGATACGCCTTGCTGCGTTTTTATTATATAAAAACGCAAGTCATGAAAACTATCTTAACTTTAATCTTTGTTCTTACAATCGGAGTAACAGCTCAAGCCCAGGAT
>JAAETN010000710.1 GCA_024228355.1 Maribacter sp.
GCCCGCCTTCATCATAACCCACATATCCTGGAGGTGCACCAACCAATCTACTTACAGCGTGCCTTTCTTGATATTCGCTCATATCAATTCTAGTCATTGCATTCTCATCATCAAATAAATAAGCGGCGAGCGTCTTGGCAAGTTCGGTTTTGCCGACGCCTGTGGTACCTAAAAACAGGAATGATCCAATTGGTTTTTTAGCGTCTTGAAGTCCAGCCCTACTTCTTCGAATAGCATCGGATACTGCTTGGATGGCCTCATCTTGCCCTACAACGCGTTTGTGAAGTACTCCTTCAAGTTTCAACAATTTTTCGCGCTCACTCTGCAGCATCTTAGTAACAGGAATCCCAGTCCATTTGGCAACTACTTCTGCGATATCCTCATTGTTGACTTCTTCCTTGATAAGCGTATCTCCTTTTTGTTGTTCTATCATTTCATTTTGCAAAACTTCGAGCTTTTCTTGGGCTTCTTTAATTTTACCATATCTCAGCTCAGCAACCTTACCATAGTCTCCGCCCCGTTCTGCACGTTCAGCTTCAAGTTTAAAGTCCTCAATATCATGTTTCACTTTCTGAATGGAATCAACCACCGTTTTTTCACTTTCCCACTTAGCAAAAACTGCATTGCGTTTCTCCTTTAAATTTGCAAGGTCAACGTTCAATACTTTTAGTTTTGCCTTATCATTTTCTCGCTTTATAGCCTCTATTTCAATCTCAAGCTGCATTATCTTTCTATCCAAGACGTCTAGTTCTTCTGGTTTTGAATTGATTTCCATGCGAAGTTTAGATGCAGCTTCGTCAATGAGGTCAATCGCCTTATCGGGTAAAAACCGATTAGTGATATATCGTTGTGAAAGCTCTACGGCAGCAATTACAGCCTCGTCTTTAATTCGAACTTTGTGGTGTGCTTCATATTTTTCCTTGATTCCCCTCAAGATTGAAATTGCACTTTCTGTATCTGGTTCATCTACCACTACCTTTTGAAATCTTCTTTCCAAGGCTTTGTCTTTTTCAAAATACTTCTGGTATTCGTCCAAAGTAGTTGCGCCAATGGCTCTAAGTTCACCTCTGGCAAGGGCGGGTTTAAGTATGTTGGCCGCATCCATGGCACCTTGTCCTCCTCCGGCCCCAACCAGAGTGTGGATTTCATCAATGAATAGTACAATATTCCCATCGGAAGAAGTAACCTCTTTGATAACAGCTTTTAATCTTTCTTCAAACTCCCCTTTATACTTTGCGCCCGCAATTAAGGCGCCCATGTCAAGTGAGTAAATGACTTTATTCTTCAAGTTTTCAGGAATATCACCTTGGATGATCCTATGTGCCAAACCTTCGGCAATCGCGGTTTTACCTACGCCAGGTTCACCTACGAGCATTGGGTTGTTTTTAGTTCTTCTTGAAAGAATCTGTAAGATGCGCCGTATCTCCTCATCACGGCCTATGACCGGGTCCAATTTACCGCTATCTGCCATTAGATTAAGATTTCTGGCGTATTTGTCAAGGGAGTTATAAGTTTCTTCAGCACTCTGGGATGTTACCTTTCCACCTTTACGCAGTTCTTCTATTGCAGATTTTAAGTCTTTTTCTGTGGCCCCTTGATCCTTTAAAATTTGTGCGATTTTACTTTTTGATTTGAATATGGCCAACAATAAATGTTCAATGGAAACGTACTCATCTTCCATTTTCTTGGCAATAATACCTGCTTCAGTCAAGCTTTTGCCAGCCTCTCTTGAAACCATGATTTCACCCCCTGAAACTTTTGGGAAACTCTCTAATTCCTTTGTAAGAATCTGTTTCAATAAATTGGTATTGACGTTCAGTTTCTTTAAAATAAAGGGAAGTACATTTTCATCTACATGTGAAATAGCTTTAAAAATGTGTTCGTTTTCTATCTGTTGATGACCCATTTCTTGTGCAAGTTGTTGTGCGAACTGAACGGCCTCTTGTGATTTTATTGTAAAATTATTAAAGTTCATATTTGGAGTATTTTCTTGTTATAGTTTACTTTTGATTCATCAAGGTCAACAACCTTACCAAGCATGGCAAGCGGACAAAATGTCGGTTAAAGTCAATATAAACAGGACATTTCGGCAGTAGTAAGGATTAGGTAAACACACGACTTAGAGATAAAAACATCAATATGGGATTATTCAATGGTCTATTTGGTAAAGCAAATGATAAAACGAAGAAAGAGGAGAAGCAGGTACCTTGGATACCTTTGGTATCTGTTCATCAATTAGAGGAAATAGCTGACAAATCGAATACAAAAACACAGTTAATTTTCAAGCATTCGACTACCTGTGGCATTAGTAGAATGGTGTTGAAGACTTTTAATGCCAATTATGACTTCAACGAAGGTCATTTTGATCTTTACTATTTGGATTTACACAGCAATAGGGAAGTTTCAAACGAAGCTGCGTATAAATTTCAAGTAATGCACCAGTCGCCACAGCTTCTCGTTATTCGTAATGGAGTAGCCATTGCCCATAATTCACATGGTGGAATAAATACTTTGGATTTGAACAAGTATGTATAAAAAAACCCTGACAGAAAAGTCAGGGTTTTTTTTTAGTTGAATCTATGTTTGGTCAGAATACCTTTTAATCGCTCTTTTAAACTTTCACCTGCATCATAGACCATTTGTTCGTTTGTTGGGAAGGGCACAGCTGCCAGATTAAGCAATGAAACCAAGTCATTGTCCAGCGCTCTTTTATCACCGTTGTAATTAGCATATACATGCTCAAATACAAATTCGCTAGATAAAGGATATGAGTTTATTTTTTGCTTAGTTTCCAGATTTGAAAAACTCACCAAGCCTGTGACTTGTGCGGTTTTGAATTGTGTGAATCGATAAAAATTGCATTTGACAGTTTTGAATTTATCGATTTTAATATCATTCCCTAAACTATCTTTTACTACGTTCCCGTCATTATCAAGAACATATTGAAAACCATCCTTTACTTGTTTTTCTTTGATGATCTGCTTTTCATTGACTTGTTCAGGTGAAATAATTATATCCCTCAATTCAACCTGCATATCATAGTCATATGAAATATAGGAGAGGTGATTCGTGTGGTACTTCGTCCATTTATCCTCTAATCCAAAAGTGTTGAAATTCAGTAATTCTTCCTCAAGCTTTGCGGGAATAATTTTTTCAGTATTGTTTACCATACCTACTCTAACATAATCCTGCCCCTTATCATACGCTTCTTCCATTTTGGTCTTACTGTTAGAATACCCGGGATTAATTTCATTCAAGTATATAAAATCATCAAATGAATTTCTGTAATCCTGCTTATTAGAAGCATTTTGAAGTAGATTCAGTGCGTTGTCATATAGATAAGCAGAAAGATCTTCTTTAGTCGATATGATATCATTGTTATACTTCTTAAAAGTAAATTCCGCATATCTATTTTCTTCATAAACTTGTAAAGGAAGTAAAGGTTTAATAGTCTCTTGAATACGATTCAGGTTTTTATAACCAGTATAAATGGCTTCAAGATTAGCGGGGTTGCCATCTTTTTTTAAATAACTAATACGCTCCATTTCCCGTTCTGTGTTTTTTTGGAAAGCTTCCTCTAGTAAAAGAACATAAGATTGGTTGCCTTTTTTGTCTTTATTTTCCGATAATTTTTGAACGGCACTGTTAATGGCGTTCAGGTAATTACCAGTGTTTATAGACTTTTGGGTTCTTTTGACCCCACTACATGCTATAATAAAAAGTAAAATTCCGCTTAATAGTAAAACTTTTCTCATGACATTTAAATTTGCTGTTTCAGAGTTCATTTTCAACACTCGTGCCAAAACCGTCTTTGTTGATAACGTAAAACGACAAACTATCGTATTGTCTCGATGAAAAAACCTTTTTAGGCGCTATTTCTTGTTTTTGGATTCAAATGCCGGAAGTAATTTAGTTGAGACTTTTCCAAAACCTATTCGATGCCCCTTATCTTTACAAAAACCCCTTATTACAACGGTGTCGGCGTCTTGTATAAACTTTCGTTCACTGCCATCGTTTAGTGGCACAGGTCTAGTGCCTTGCCAGGCCAATTCGAGCATGGAGCCGTAAGAATCAGGAGTTGGTCCAGAAATTGTACCACTACCCATCATATCACCACTATTTACTTTACATCCATTAACCGTATGATGGGTTAATTGCTGGGCCATTGTCCAATACATGTATTGGAAGTTTGATTTTGAAACGGTGGTTGATATACCTTTATCTGTGACTATATCCAGTTCCAATTGAATATCAAAACTATGATCACCGTTTTGAGCTAGATAGGGTAATGGTTTTGGATCTTGGTCGGGTCCTTTGGTCCTAAAAGGTTCCAGTGCATCTAAAGTTACTATCCACGGTGAGATAGAAGAAGCAAAATTCTTTGCCAAAAATGGACCTAACGGAACATATTCCCATTTTTGAATATCTCGAGCGCTCCAATCATTGAATAAAACCATCCCGAAAATATAATCCTCAGCATCATTAATAGGAATGGGTTCGCCTATTGAATTGGCGTCAGTGGTAATAAAAGCCATTTCCAATTCAAAATCGACCAACTTTGAAGGGCCGAAAACAGGTTTTTCCGCTCCTTTGGGAAATGTTTGTCCCATTGGTCTGTGAATTGGCACTCCACTAGGAATTATAGTAGAACTTCTTCCATGATAACCCACGGGTATGTGTAGCCAATTGGGCATCAAGGCATTTTCTGGGTCACGAAACATTGTACCTACATTGGTGGCATGTTCCCGACTCGAATAGAAGTCAGTATAATCACCAATTTGTACAGGCAATTGCATTTCAATTTCATTCATTGCGAAAAGAATAATGCTCTTATGGTCTTCATTGTTCTGCAATGTGCCATTCTTTATATCGAATACTTCACTGATTCGATTTCGAACCAATCTCCAAGTTTTTTTACCGTCGGAAATGAAATCATTCAATGTATCCTGGAGAAAAATATCATCGGTCAAGGGAATATCTTCAAAATAACCTAATTGATGCATGGCCCCTAGATCAATCGCGGTATCTCCGATCCTAGTACCAATGGTAATAATGTCATCTCTGGTCAAAAACACGCCAAAGGGAATATTCTGAATTGGAAAGTCAGTATTATCAGGGGTATTGACCCATGTTTTTTTATTGGGATTATTTGCTGTTATGGGCATAATTCGATTGTTAATTTGTGTTTGATAAATTCCTTATCAAATATATTATTTTCTATTAATAACCAGTTGGCAATTTGTATTTTTACCCTTCAATTAACAGAACATAAAATATGCAACGGGACCAACTGATTTTTGATTTAATAGATGCTGAGAAAGAAAGACAATTGAACGGTATTGAACTTATAGCGTCAGAGAATTTTACAAGTCCACAGGTGATGGAAGCTGCCGGTTCGGTACTTACCAATAAATATGCTGAGGGCTATCCGGGAAAAAGATACTATGGGGGCTGTGAGATAGTTGATCAAGTTGAACAAATTGCTATTGATAGGGCTAAGGAGCTTTTCGGTGCGGCTTATGCAAATGTACAGCCACACTCAGGTTCTCAGGCAAACGCTGCTGTTTATCACGCTTTTTTAAAACCTGGCGACAAGATTTTAGGCTTTGATCTTTCTCATGGGGGTCACTTAACACACGGTTCACCGGTCAACTTTTCCGGGAAATTGTATAATCCTGTTTTCTATGGAGTTGAAGCGGAAACAGGCGTTCTTAATTATGATAAAATTCAGGGAATTGCCGAGAAAGAAGGACCAAACATGATTATTGCCGGAGCATCGGCCTATTCACGGGATATGGATTTTAAACGATTTCGTGAAATTGCGGATAGTGTGGATGCTATTCTTATGGCAGATATAGCCCATCCTGCTGGTTTGATCGCCAAAGGTATTCTTAACGATCCAATGCCCCATTGCCATGTTGTGACCACCACTACCCATAAAACTTTGCGCGGTCCAAGGGGTGGACTCATTCTTATGGGGCAGGATTTTGAAAATCCATTCGGAATTCGGTTCAAAAATGGCAACTTAAGGAAAATGTCCGGTCTTTTGGATTTGGCGGTTTTCCCAGGAAACCAAGGTGGCCCACTTGAGCATATCATTGCGGCCAAGGCAATTGCTTTTGGTGAGGCCCTAACGGATGAATATTTGAATTATATGCTACAGGTCAAGAAAAATGCAGCGGCAATGGCCGCAGCTTTTGTAGACAAAGAGTATAACATTATCTCGGGGGGAACAGATAATCATATGATGTTGATTGACCTACGAAATAAGGATATTACGGGTAAAGATGCAGAAAAATTATTAGTAAAGGCTGATATTACCGCAAATAAGAATATGGTTCCTTTTGATGATAAATCTCCCTTTGTTACATCCGGTATTAGATTGGGCACAGCTGCTATAACAACGAGAGGACTAAAAGAGGATGAAATGGCAATAATAGTAGACTTTATTGATAAGGTATTGACCAATCCTCAAAATGAGGATATTATTTCAGAGGTTAGGGGGAAAGTGAATGCCCTGATGCAAGGCAGGGCACTTTTCAACGCCTAAGAATTAATTTTAATGGTTTAGCATGAATAAATCCTCGTTATAAATAATTTTTGAACTTATAACGTCATAAATAACGGCATCATTTTCAGATTCAAAATATAAGGCCCAGAAACTTAAATAGTTTTGGGTCTTTTTTGCATGCGACAAAGTTATTTCATTAGGTAATAGATCTTCTTCAAAGACGGCAACAAATATTTCATAGGGCACTTCAATTTGTCCTTTTGTGTATTGCGTAAAGTGTTTGCCTAGTTCATTAAAGATTTTGTCCAATTGATCAGAAATACTTTGGTTATATATTTTATCGATGATAACTGCAGTATCTTTCAATGCCAAGGAAAACTCGTCAACATCAATTTGTATATTGTTCTCTCTTTCCAGAAGCTTGATTTCTTTCGAAAGTGAATACTTGGATTGACTGAAAGTTCCCCAACTCCCCTTATCATAATGAAGAATCATCTCAGACAAAGTCATATTGCACTTTAGTTCTAAAATCAAACTTAATTTTTCATCATTTGATGAATTCTCTTTAACCGTAATCTCAGAGAAAAAGTGCTTTTCAATATTTTTTATAAACTTAGACAACCCGCGAAATGAAGCATCATTAATGGTTCGGACTGGTCGACTATTATTGAAATTTTCTGGAATTAGAGGCATAATCTAAAACTAATTGGGATTGGCATAACCCTAAAGTTAATTTTATGCTGTGAGAACAGAACTTAGGAAAACCTTATAAAAACTGAGGTTTTTATATGTTCTAAAAGATATTTATTGTAAACATCTGTAATACAGATAATTACACAATAAAAATTATAAATAAAAAATTGGAATTATATAAACCCTCGTTTTCTTGCTTCTTCAATAAGCTCTATATCGTTGCCGTGTTCCATGCCGAAAAGATGCTTTAATTGTCTTTTTCGCGATTCAACGGTTGTGTTGGCAACCGAAATCAAAGGACCTATATCCTTGGTTCGTGTTCCTGTTGAGATATAATGTAAGATCTTTTTATCGGTTTCATCGACCAAATCAAAGTCATTGGCCATTTTTTTACGTATTGCGGATAATGCGCTCGCCGTGTAGTATGGTGGTCTGGTAAGAACTGTACGGACCATAGCACAGAGCGATTGTTCATCAATCTCTGATTTTACCATATAACCATCGGGATCAACTGTTTTAAAAAGGCTATTTATGCGATAACTATCGCTAAAAGAAGACATGAATACAATTTTGGAATCAGGAACCTTTTTGCGCGCGTAAATACCTAGATCCTCACCACTTCGTGTATCATTGGAGTGAGCAGGGAATAGGGATATATCAAGTAGTAAGATGTCATAATTCAAAGACCTCGCGGAAAAATCGATTTTTTCAATAGCTCCTTCAAAGGTATTTACGGTATCTACCTTAACTTCGAAATCGTCGAACTCTGAACCTTCCAAAATATATTTGTAGCCCATGGCGGTCATGGCATGGTCATCTACTGATAAAAGTCGTACAATCTTCATTATTAGCCCAATAAGTTCTATTCAATCTTCTTTTATATACGCGCGTCAACTGTATTCTGTGAGGGCTCTACA
>JAAETN010000711.1 GCA_024228355.1 Maribacter sp.
ACAATCAAAAGCTATTATTTACGGACCAAAAGTACGTTAGTATTCCCTACGATTTTGACATGTCAGGACTTGTTCATGCCAGTTATGCAACAATATCCGGGATGGAGAATATGAAAGGTAGTATAACGAAAGTTACTCAGCGGGTTTATAAAGGATATAAACGCGATGAAAATCTTGTGGAAGAGGTAAGGCGTCAATACATTTCGTCCAAAGAAGCGATGTTAGAGGTTATAGACAACTTAAAGGTATATTTCCAGAATCCAAGCCAATGCGAAAAGGCCAAGGAATTTGTTGTTGGGTTTTTTAAAGTTCTGGAAGACGACAAAAAATTCAAAAAGTATATTGTGGATCATACACGGACAAGATAGATTGGAATTTAAATTAGAGGATAAGCGTATCATATTGTGGAAATTGTATTTCGTTATTTGAGATAAAAAAACCACCCAAAGGTGGTTTTTTGTGTAGCCGGAGACGGCCGATCCAGCCTGCCGGTAGGCAGGTGTTCAAGAAAATGACCAGTGGACATTTTTAACGAGGAGCGAGTTGGCGCGTTGGCCTTCGACGACCGGAGGTAGTCGTACTTATCTCTTGAAACAATTATTAATAGGAGTTTTAAGAGGGTTGGTGTTTTGTGCTCGCCGTCTGCCCGCCGAAGCCTTGAGCTCCAAAGATTTCGTGAAGGTGTAAGGCGAAGGAGGGAATAGGTGACTTTATGGATTTGATAGTTGTAGTACAGTTAGAAACCAATTTGATTTTTTCTTGAGGAAATTAAATTTAAGAACTGTGTTTTTAAATCTTTACTGATAAAACTTAGCTGAATTATTTCATCCCATCTTTCCATCCCTTTTTCAATCCTTCCCCAAAGGTTTTGAATGGCCCTTTTTGGTATGTGTGCATTGGTCATTGCCGTATCAAAATCTGCTTTTGTGACTTTCCTTTTTTTGCCATTCAAAGTCAAAGCCAATTCTTCGAGGTCATCAGGAATTAATAACTTCGCCGAAATCATATCGTAGGCAGGGGCAAGCGAATAAGTTTTACTGTCATATGATATGAGAGAGAAATTTTTCAGGTGCATATCGTTGTTCCCAATTAAAAATGAAACAATAACCTGTTCATAAAATCGTACCACATCAAATAGTGGATTCAGTGCATAACTTAGTATGGCCTTTGCTATTTGCTCGTGTGAACCTCTATATTTATGTTCTGTGAGACGTTCTGTGAATTGGCAGGCATCTTCCATAGCGAACTTTTCACCTTTTACATTTCTGTCGATTCTACGGGTCAAATAGGCTAAATGGTCATCCCTTAAGTGAATCAGTACAAAAGGTACAGTATCAATACCGCAAGCCTGAGCTAGAAGCATCGATAAAGCTTCGGTTTCTGGCATTTGAGGATATTGAGCGAATGGGGGTTTTAAAATATACCTGCCATTCAATGCACCAACAATGGTCAATCTTGGATTGTTTTCCTCGGTGAAGCCCAAGGAAAGTTTTGGCTGTACTCCAGTTACAATTACACGTTGGGCAACATTTTCTTTGGCCAGTTCTTCAATTTGTGATAGTTCATAATCCAATTGTAGGACAGGGGTATCTTCTTGCCAAAAATTGGCCAAGCATTGTGCATGGTAATTTGTTTCACCAGGTTCTAGTATTTTATGACATGCAAGGCAGTTACTCATTTTTCTATAACACTTATATTACCAATACAATCCCTACAGGTGGTCAATAAAAGCCCCATGCGGTCTCGTGGATTTAGTTTCCAGTTCTTTTGAGCAATATCCAAAAGCCATCCTTCGGGAATAAGTCCATCAAAAAATGGAAACAGAAATTCTGAGTGGAAGGTTTCTTCTTGCAAGGGTAATGTCAAGGAAACTGGAATGGCATTTCCCATCATTAGATAGTCAGGGGTATAGATAAAATGATACCCCTCTTCATCTTCAGTCAGAATACCAGCCAAAGTATTATTTGCCCAAATCTCTCCTTGTCGCATCGCTTATTGGTGTTGGGGTTAATTCATGGCCAAAAAAGAGTAGTACCTGATTGATTTTATCCGTCTTCAAATTAGGCTTACCTTGCTCTAACTCACGTATGAATCTCAGACCTACGCCAGCCGTATCAGCGAGTTCGATTTGTGTAAGCTTAAGCTCTTTTCGCCTCTTTCGTATAAATTGAGCAATGGGATTACCTCTATTCCACTCTTCCATAATTATACCTTTACGGGTGCAATATAGGTAAATCAATTTAAATTATACCTTTTAGGGTATAAAATGTTTAAAATCATCAAAATTATACCTTATAGAGTATAATTGAAGTAATCTACAGCTGATGATGTAGCCTTCCCTAAAAATGTAGCCTTCCCCTTTTTAGGACAGGTCTAAATTCAACAATTTTTCGTTAATGTTATTGGATTCGGTGAAGAATTCTTCACCGAATCTTGGTCTGTATTCCCTAGGGGATCTGTTTCCAAGGGATGAATGTGGATGGTTGTTGTTATAATCCTCCATCCAGATATTGGTCCTGACCCTCAGTTGATGAAGGTCGTTGAACCAGAAGGCATCCAGTACGTCTTCCCTGTAAAACCTGTTCAATCTTTCCATATAACCGTTCTG
>JAAETN010000712.1 GCA_024228355.1 Maribacter sp.
AGAGAAACATTACCAGGCGCAAGCAACGCATTAACTTTTGGCATCTTATCAATAATCCTCACCTTGGTTTGTTGTGGACCATTTGGGGCCATCTTTAGTATTATCGGGCTTTCAAATGCTAAAAATGCCGAGCGTATTTATAATGCGGAACCCGAACGATATTCTGGCTATGAAAATGTGAATACGGGTAGAGTATTGTCTTATATTGGTTTGGCCTTGGCAGGAATATTGTTGGTGTTAACCATTATTTACTTTGGTGCCATTGCGGCAATCATTGCAGGAGCGGCGTCAGAAGGCGCTTTTCAATAAAACTAGCCTAAATATGAATATTCCCTGACCCCGATAGCTATCGGGGTCAGGGAATATTTTTTATTTTTCAAACTCCTTTATTGTTTTTGAGATTATTGAAATACAATCCAATAACTCATCTTTGGTCATCACCAAAGGCGGAGCGAACCTAATAATATTGCCATGGGTGGGTTTGGCCAAAAGACCATTTTCTTTCAAAGCCATACAAATATCCCAAGCAGTGGAGCTGTCTTCGGCATCATTGATTACAATAGCGTTCAATAGGCCTTTGCCACGAACCAATCTTACCAAATCGGTTTGATCAATTAGCTTTTCCATTTCGCTTCTAAAAAGTTTACCCAATTTAAATGCATTTTCGGCAAGATTTTCTTCTTTAACAACTTCTAAAGCCGATATGGCCACGGCACAAGCCAATGGATTGCCTCCAAAAGTAGAACCATGGTTACCGGGTCTTATTACTTCCATAACCTCATTATTGGCCAAAACAGCAGATACGGGAAATACACCCCCGGATAGTGCTTTTCCTAAAATGAGTATATCGGGTTTTATATTTGCATAATCTATTGCCAATAGTTTTCCAGTTCGTGCTACACCTGTCTGTACCTCATCTGCAATGAACAATACATTATTGGATTTACATAGTTCAAATGCTTCACTGATGTAATTCTCATCGGGTACATAAACCCCTGCTTCGCCTTGAATAGGTTCTACCAAAAATGCAGCAACATTTTCATCTTCCAAAACCTCTTGTAAAGCATTGATGTCGTTATACCGAATAGATGTCATTCCGGGTGTAAACGGACCGAAATTTTCAGTAGCTACAGGATCGTTCGATGCGGAAATGATAGTAATCGTTCTCCCATGGAAATTGTTCTGACAAACCACTATTTTAGCCAGATTGGTATGAATACCTTTTTTCTCATATCCCCACTTTCGTGCTAATTTAATAGCCGTTTCAACAGCTTCAGCTCCCGTATTCATAGGCAATACCTTGTCAAAACCAAAATACTGCGTAATATATTTTTCATACTTGCCCAGCATATCATTATAAAATGCTCGTGAGGTCAAGGTTAAATTTTCAGCTTGTGACTTTAATGCACTAATAATCTTTGGATGGCAATGACCTTGATTAACAGCAGAATAGGCTGAAAGAAAATCGTAGTATTTCTTGCCTTCTACGTCCCAGACGTGTACCCCTTCCCCTTTACTCAATACCACTGGTAGTGGGTGGTAGTTCTGCGCTCCGTACTTTTCTTCCAAAGCAATGGCCTCTTCAGAACTCATTTTTTCTAAAACTGACATGATATAAATTACTTTAAATGAAACTTCAGTAATTCCTTCTATACCTTTTTCCTTTCGAAATCCCGATAGCTATCGGGACGAAAATTCAGCGTAGGAGAGAAATCATCCCATGTAGTGGCGCAAAAATACAAAATGTTCTGGCTTTCTTAAAACAATCCTTTCATTGTACAGATTACTTAGTCGTCAAGCTTACTTGAAAGGGTTGCTACCTGGAGTTCCAATCTTTTCATTTCGCGAAGAATATCATTTTTGTCCATTTGCATCCAAATATAGAGTTTCAACATGCCCATAGCTATCATACATAAAAAGCCTGCTGATGCCCATTTGATTAGCTCATTCGTCTCATTGGTACCAAAAAATTGTACAATACAATAAATAAGTAATCCGAAAATCACCAAATGAACCACGTTCATTATTATAGCAAGCCATCCAACTTTGCTTTTATAGACTTCACCCAATTTTCCCATTAGATTATGTTCTTCCAATTCGTCATAGAACTTCGCTTCTTCCTGATTTAGGGTTTCCTTGATAAGTTCATCGATTTTTTCTCTTTCTTTATTCATGATCTAAGTTTTTAATTTTGTTTTTAATTTTTCCCTGGCATGAAACAACCTTGATTTAACCGTCCCAACCGAAATATCAAGAATGTTACTAATTTCCAATAATGAATATTCCTGTGTATAAAATAATCGTAATACAATTTGTTGATCATTTGGCAAACTCTTGATAGCCTGCTGTAATTTTATGATTTCAACATTTTTTATTTCAATATTTGTGCCCTCCGAATTCGAATATTGGTATTGCTTTAATTTCTCTCGTTTGTTTTTATTTTGCTTTAAAAAGTCAATTGATTTTCTTGTAACTATGCGCATGGCCCAGCTAGAAAAACTATTGGGGTCTCTTAAATTACCGAGTTTATTCATGATAATACCCCAACAATCCTGCACAACATCTTTGGATGCATCCAAATCACTTAAGTACCAATTGGCATGACTACAGAATCTTTTATGATGTCTTTTTACAAGCATGCCCATGGCCTTCTTATCCCCAGATTGATATTGCAACACCAATAATGCATCAAATATTTTATTAGAGGTCATTAATTACTTGTTCTATGGTGAAGACGACAAAGTTCTAAAAAGGTTCAATTATTAAGGAAGTTTTATACTTTTCCTACTAAAGATAACTGTAATAAATGCAAACCTATTAGTATTTTTGCGCCATGCGTAAAAAGAATAGACGACTAGTCTTTGAAAAGGTTGAGGTAATAGATGCCGGGGCAAAAGGCAAAACCATTGGCAAAGCTCCGGATGGAAGGGTAATATTTATGACCAATACCGTACCTGGTGATATAGTAGATGTGCAGACTACCAAAAAACGAAAAGCTTATTTTGAAGGTAGTGCCATAAATTTTCATACGTATTCTGACAAGCGTATAGAACCACGTTGTGAACATTTTGGGGTGTGTGGTGGTTGCAAATGGCAACATATGGGTTATGAGCATCAATTGTTCTATAAACAGAAAGAAGTAGAGAACAACCTTCAACGTATTGGTCATCTAGACTTGCCCGAGTTAAATCCCATTATAGGCTCCAAGGAACAATATTTCTATAGAAATAAAATGGAATTCTCGTTTTCTGATAGTCGATGGTTAACACTGGAAGAAATACAATCGGAAATCGAAATAAAGGAAAAGAACGCCTTAGGTTTCCATATTCCAGGAATGTGGGACAAGATATTGGACATAAAAAAATGCTACCTCCAGACAGACCCATCAAATGCCATTCGTTTGGAGGTCCGGGACTTTGCCATTAAAAACAATATCACTTTTTTTAATCCGCGAAACCAACATGGTATGCTGCGTACTTTAATGATACGAACGGCATCAACAGGGGAAATCATGGTTTTGATTCAATTTTTTGAGGATGACAAAGAAAAAAGAGAGCTTTTGTTGAATCATTTAGCCCAAAGTTTTTCGGAGATTACATCTTTACAATATGTCATCAATAAAAAACAAAACGACACCATTTATGATCAAGAGATAATATGTTTTGCTGGTCAAGACCATATCATTGAAGAAATGGAGGGACTGCAATTTAAAATCAACGCCAAGTCTTTTTATCAAACAAATTCTCAGCAAGCATATGAGCTTTATAAAGTGACGCAGGATTTTGCCGGACTTACAGGTAAGGAATTGGTTTACGATCTTTATACCGGCACTGGTACCATTGCCCAATTTGTTTCCAAAAATGCAAAAAAGGTAATCGGGATAGAATCGGTGCCCGAAGCCATCGAGGATGCCAAAGCGAACGCCGCAAACAACAAGATTGAAAATGCTGAATTTTTTGTGGGCGATATGAAGAAGGTATTCAATGAGGATTTCATCGAAACACATGGCAATCCTGACATAATCATAACTGACCCACCACGTGATGGTATGCATAAGGATGTTGTTCAGCAAATATTGAACATAGCTCCTAAAAAGGTGGTTTATGTCAGTTGCAATAGTGCAACTCAGGCTCGGGATTTGGAATTGATGAAACATATATATAAGGTGACCAAAGTGCAAGCTGTTGATATGTTTCCACAAACACATCACGTAGAAAATGTTGTACTTTTGGAAAAGTTATAGCTACATGAATAAATTAAAAATCGCATTTATCATTTGTTTAGGTATCATTTTTTTCTCGGCATGCGAGAAAGATGACATCTGCGTTGATGGCAGTACCCCTTTGTTAGTGGTTCGCTTTTATGATGAAGCTGACACGGCTAACACAAAAAGTGTTACTACATTAAGAGTAGTAGGTTTAGGGCAAACCTCCACTGTAAACACCTATGCAGATAGAAGCACGGCAGATTCCTTAGCAATTCCTTTAAATCCGAGTAGTCCCAGCACGACTTACTTACTTATTGCTAATTCTGCAGATGAGGATGAGGTTGAAATTGGAAATACGGATACCTTGACCATTATTCATGAAACCAAGGAAGTTTTCATTTCCCGTGCCTGTGGTTTTGTGGCTAATTACGATAATCTTGAAACCAATTTGACGGCAGATGGCGATATATGGATAAAAGACATTGAAATAATATCCGCAACAGTACAAAATTCAGA
>JAAETN010000713.1 GCA_024228355.1 Maribacter sp.
GCTTCTTCTTTTTATTCTGATTTGAAAAACCCAGAGGAGAGTTTTGTATATCTTAACAACAATGGACAATTGAATTTTACGGCCTCCTTTCTTCCTGAAGCAGCATATGGTAAATGGATTACCATGGAAGTCGGCGACCTTGATAATGACGGCCTTTTAGATGTAATGTTAGGGTCTTTTCTTATGAATTTCACTGAAATGGGAAAAGTTTTCGCTAACACGGGCACTACCACATTTCCACAAGGTCTCTTACTTACTCAAATGGCCGATTAGGTCGTCTTTTGATCTGAAATCGTACATGGGCAGATGTGGATTATTATGCATAGAAAGTATTGGATTTTATCTTTGGTTCTACTTTTTGATTGTAACAATATGTCTATTTTTGACCAAAAGTAAAACCAAATTAGTTTCCGAATGATTTATACCAAGTTACCGCATACCGATATAGAGGTAAGTAAGATATGTCTGGGAACAATGACCTGGGGCAATCAGAATACCGAAGCCGAAGGTCATGAACAGATGGATCATGCCGTTGACCAAGGCATAAATTTTTTCGATACCGCAGAACTATATCCCATTCCGGCACATCCTGACCGTTATGCCCATACCGAGAAAATAATGGGTAATTGGTTTAAGAAAAACGGCAATAGGGACCAAATTATCCTTGGTACTAAAATCGCCGGGAATGGTGAGTACTCTAAATTTATTCGGACAACAGGTTTTTCTAGGGAATCGATTATTAGCGCGGTCGAAGGTAGCCTGGAACGATTGCAAACAGATTATTTGGATGTTTACCAATTGCACTGGCCGGAACGATCTACGAATTATTTTGGAGAACGTGATTATAAACATGATGTTACTGACCATTGGGAAGACAATTTTCATCAAGTATTGGAAACCCTTAGGGAATTAGTACGTGAGGGCAAAATTAGACATGTGGGCATAAGCAATGAAACCCCTTGGGGAACTATGCGGTTTTTGGAAGAAAGTAAAGTACATGCCAGTTTACCACGTGTTGTCACCATTCAAAAC
>JAAETN010000714.1 GCA_024228355.1 Maribacter sp.
GCCAATAAGGGACGTGGTCATGTAGCCATAGGTCAGGTGAAATATTTTTCAAGTCGAGGAATCAGTGACGGCTATGCACGTTACGAGGCTTGGCTAAACGGACTTACAAAGAAAGGGACAAACTATTCAGAAATTTATAAGGAATGTGCTATCCCCTCCCCTTGTTGGATGGTTTTTAAGGAAGATTTGGATAATTGTGGAGCTTTTGAACCGAACCGATATCCTGAAGATTATGATTTGACCTTTCGTTTTTATGAAAACGGATTGAAATGCATTCCCTGTGCTAACGTCTTACACCATTGGCGGGACTATGATACGAGAACCTCCCGCACCAGTGAACATTACGCAGCGAATTATTTTTTGGATATTAAGCTGCATTACTTTCTAAAGCTGGAATATGACCCAAAGCGACCATTGGTAATTTGGGGTGCTGGGAACAAGGGAAAAACCATTGCCAAAAACCTTGTCGAAAGAGAATTGGATTTTAAATGGATTTGTGACAACCCAAATAAAATTGGTAAGAACATTTACGGGAAAAAGCTATTTCATTTTCGGGTTTTGAATGAAATAGAGAATCCCCAAAACATAATCACAGTAGCCAATGAAGAAGAACAGGACTCGATCCGGACTTTCTTTGATACGATCAACAAGCTCCCCATGAAAGACTATTTTTTCTTTTGTTGAATTTAAACATCAATAATTACAACTAAAATCTGAATACTTCATATATTTGTCAAATCAAATTCAGGAATGCAGTTTAAATATCCAGAACTTCTTTGGGCCTTATTTCTACTACTGATTCCTATATTCATCCATCTTTTTCAACTTCGAAGATTCAAAAAAACGCCCTTTACCAACGTTAAACTGTTGCAAAAAGTAGTTTCAGAATCACGCAAAAGCAATACTCTTAAAAAGTGGCTGCTCCTGTTTGCGAGGCTATTGGCATTTGCTTCAATAATCATAGCATTTGCTCAGCCCTTCTTGGCCAAGAAAACGGCCTTACAGCTCAAGGAAACGGTTATCTATTTAGACAACTCGTTCAGTATGCAGGCTAAATCAGATCAAGGAACTATACTGGCTAATGCGATTCAAGAATTGATAAGAGCAATTCCAGAAGGAAAGAACTTCAATCTTTTTACGAATACCACTGAATTTAGGGATGTTCAACTTCAGGATATTCAAAATGATCTCCTGACGATATCCTTAACCCCCGATCAGTTAAACTTGGATGAGATACAACTAAAGGCGAGTTCCCTCTTTTCCAAAAATATGAATTCCATAAAAAATCTGATAGTGATTTCTGATTTTCAACAACGCATGGCGCCCGCAGCCGTTAACACAACGGGCACCATACAAAGGCATTTGGTAAAACTTTCAGCCCCAACTTTGAACAATGTGTCGTTAGATAGTGTTTATATTAGTAAATACGGAACAGAGAATATTGAAATAACGGCCCTGCTTACCGCTCCTTCGGAAATTCAAAGTATTCCCGTTTCGTTGTTCAATACTGATAAATTAATTGCAAAAACATCTGCTGTTTTCAAGGATTCAAAAGGTGAGGTTAGCTTTACGCTTTCGGCAAACGAAGTCATTAATGGCAAACTTGAAATCTCAGATGCTGAAATTACATATGATAACCATTTATTTTTCAATATCGATGAAAAAGAAAAACCCAAAGTATTATCAATTGGTGACACAACTTCAGATTATTTAGAACGGATTTATACCAATAGCGAGTTTTTATTCTCTTCGTTTCCATTGAAGAATTTGAACTATAGAGATCTAGATGCACAGAACCTTATCCTATTAAATGAATTGGAAAACATCCCCACCTCTCTTATTGCGAGCATATCGTCCTTTGTGTCCGAGGGTGGGAATTTGGTCATAATTCCATCAACAAATAGTGACATAAACGACTATAACCAATTGCTAACAAGGTTTTCATTGGGTACATTTCTTGAAAAAGTGAGCAATGAAAACAAGATCACCCAAATCACATTTTCCCATCCGCTCTACCAAAATGTATTTGAAAAGAACATAGCTAACTTTCAATACCCAAAAGTTTTGGAATTCTTTAGAACAAATTCAAAATCAGCATCAATTCTAAGGTATCAAAGCGGTGAACCATTCCTGGTTGGAAAGAACGGAGTATATTTATTCACTGCATCAATAAATAATCAGAATTCAAATTTTAAACAATCCCCACTAATTGTGCCTACTTTTTATAAAATGGGCGTTAACAGTTTAAAACGAGTCGGGCTTTATCATACCATGGGAGGTCAAATAAATTTGGATATTCCCAAAAAAGTCGCCAAAGACCATATTCTAAAGGTTTCTAGAGATGGTTTCGAATTTATTCCGCAACAACTGGCCCATGCAAACAAAGTCACCCTAACTTTCAATGAAAATCCGTTTGAAGATGGGATTTATTCCGTTAAAGATAATGGTAACATATTGAAAAATATAAGTTTTAATTATCCAAGAGATGAAAGCGAATTCAAATTTCTGGATTTTAATAATTTACCAGCGACAAGTAAACAAAGTTCAATTACTACCTTATTTCAAGATCTACAAAACGACAATAGCATAACCGAGCTTTGGAAATGGTTTGTTATTTTAGCAGTGCTGTTTATTTTGATAGAAGTGCTCATCATTAAGTATTTAAAATGATCTGAAAAACAATAGATAACCTAGCATAAATGAACATACTTTTAAAATCTGCCAAAATCATTAATGTCCTGAACAAAGATTTACACCTAAAAAAAAGGGACATTCTTATCAAAAATGGAATCATTGATAAAATTGCAGTTAAGATTGATGCTCCTAAAGCAACTAGAATCGTAGACTTGAATAATTTACATGTATCGCTTGGATGGTTTGATAGTGGTGTAAGTTTCGGAGAACCTGGATTTGAAGAGCGGGAAACCATCTCAAATGGACTTATGACCGCCGCTAAGAGCGGTTTTACCGATGTGGTCTTAAATCCGAATACACATCCTGTGGCCGATAGTAGTTCAGATATCGTTTTTCTAAAGAATGCGGGA
>JAAETN010000715.1 GCA_024228355.1 Maribacter sp.
CAAATTATACGGTTATTACAAATCAACCTGTTCGAAAAACGAGACTTACTGGCTTTGTTGCGAGGGGATCCGCCTGGGGATCAACGGGAGTCCACTAAGCAATTGGCTTTCCTATGAAAGTTAACGGGACAGCAGTGATAAAATATCTAAAATGTTACACGTTGATAAAGACATAATATTTGGTCGTCTCTATTATCATTTTGAAGAAAAATATTCATACCAAAAACCTAATGAGGCTTGGGTGAATTTCTTTTTAATTGAATTTGATGGTGACAAGCATGTAATTAATTTCCCGTTATTGTCTTCTGTTCTCTCTGGGTTAAAGGAAGAAAATAAAAAACACAAATGGGCTATCCGGTTTGGTGTTATAGCTATCGGCATTTCTTTATGCACGTTGGGATTTAATATTGGATTAAAGCTGGCAGCTCCAAGCCAACCCAAACCCCAAGCAGTAATACCGCTAGAAAAGCAAGAACCAAACCCAAAGAAACCAACGTAGAGGTTTTCATGCATTTAAACTCCTTCAAAGTATCATTTATGCTTAACAAGTCACACCAGCCGACCGCAAAAAGCGCGGCGGCTGTGCTAAAACGTTACCACTAACGGTCTCTTTTGGTCACAGACAGCGTGAAAACCAAAAAATGGAAGACACAGCAACATTAACCACACAGGAAGCTAAGATCTATCGTCAGATTAATGGGATTGAATGCCCACAGCGATCTCTGGAGGATGTGGCCGAACTCTTTGGCCTCACCCTGAAGAAGGTTG
>JAAETN010000716.1 GCA_024228355.1 Maribacter sp.
TGGAGAAGAATTGGTTTTGGCATAATGATTTTAAGATTCCGAATGGGGTACACGCCTATGGAAGACGCTATGATCCTTTTGGTCCCGACAACTATCCTTTTGAAATTGAAAAAATCCGACAGATGACGGAAATTAGAGATCAGGCGATATGGGAGGCCACCAAAGGCAAGACAATGGATTTGGTTGCTGCCGATGCCAAGACAAGGGAACTCCCCGAAGTGAAGACAAATTATAACAAAGGTCAAGGTAATGTTAGTGAAGGATATTTGTATGGACAAGATGCTCTAGACCGAATCAAGGTCGCCGAAGGCTATAAATTGGAATTGTTTGCTTCCGAAAAGGAATTTCCTGACTTGGCCAACCCGGTTCAATTGTCCTTTGATAATAAAGGAAGACTTTGGGTGGGCGTAATGCCTACATACCCGCATTATAAGCCTGGTGATAGCAAACCCGACGACAAGCTAATAATATTGGAGGACACCGATAATGATGGTAAAGCCGATAAACAGACAACCTTTGTAGATAACTTGCACCTTACCGTTGGGTTTGAGTTAGCACCAGAAGGGGTTTATGTATCTCAAGGGACTAATCTAGTTTTGATAAAGGACAATGATGGTGATGACAAAGCAGATACTACAGAGATAATACTTAGCGGATTTGATGATCATGATACACATCATACGGCTGGGGCTTTTACTGCGGATCCATCAGGAGCTATCTATATGGGAGAGGGCGTGTTCCTACATACCAATGTTGAAACTGCATACGGCCCTGTTCGTGCAACAAATGGAGGGTTTTATCGATACAGTCCTCAACGACATCATTTGGAACGAACTGCACAATTACCAATTCCTAATCCTTGGGGTATCGCTTTTGATGATTGGGGACAAAACTTCTTTCTAGACACATCTGGACCGGATATGACTTGGATGATGCCCGGAACCATAAAACCTCGCTATGGAGAAGCCTCACCGAAACCTAGAAATTTAGTGCAAGAAGAACATCGTGTGCGTCCAACCTCCGGCCTAGAGTTTATTTCAAGTCGACATTTTCCTGATGAGGTTCAAGGTGACCTAATAATTAACAATACCATTGGTTTTTTGGGTACTAAACAACATACAATGCTCGATGACCCTGAAAGTGCAGGATATAAAAGCCACCACCGGTTGGATTTGGTTACTTCCTCAGATACCAAGTTCCGTCCTGTCGATATGGAATTTGCTCCTGATGGCTCCCTGTATTTGGTTGATTGGCATAATGTGTTGGTTGGTCATATGCAGCATAATGCACGTGATCCCTTGCGTGACCATGTGCATGGTCGGATATATCGAATTACCTATCCTTCTAGACCCTTGGTCAATCCTGCAAAAATTGTCGATGCTACTATCGAAGAACTATTAGATAATTTAAAACTTCCCGAATACAGGACACGTTATCGTACCAAAAGGGAATTACGAGGGCGTAATTCATCGGAGGTGTTGGCTAAATTGAAGGATTGGGTGAATAAATTAGACAAGAGTGAGGCAAGGTACGAACACCATGTACTTGAGGCTTTATGGGTAAGTTGGGGATTTAATGCCGTTGATAATGATGTCATACAACAATTGTTGAATGCCAATGATTTTAGAGCTCGGGCTGCTGCCGTTAAGGTGTTGAGATACGCCGGACATCAAGTGCCGAATCAGTCCGACCTATTAATGAAAGCAGCTAAGGATGAGAATCCAAGAGTGCGGTTGGAAGCATTTGTTGCTGCTTCGTGGTTAGATAAGGAAGTTGGGCTTCCTATAGTTGAGGAAGCTGCCAAGAAACCTACGGATGATTGGATGAAATTACCCCTTGAGGCTGCTATTGCACATTTGAATGATCATAATGTTGGTCAGGACCCGGAAACAAACAAGTATAAAACTAACTTAAAGGGAAAAGATAAGGAATTGTTCGTCAAAGGTGAGGAAATATATCAACGGGAAGGTTTTTGTATTACATGCCATCAAGTTGATGGTAAAGGGCTAAGCGCTTCGTTATTTCCACCACTATCAGGCGTCAATTGGGTTACCGGAAATGAGGAACGTTTAATTAAATTAACAATGAAAGGATTAATCGGTCCAATTAAGATAGGAGGAAAAGTTTATCCAGGACAAGTACCTATGACACCATTTGGGGGTATGTTAAATGATGAGGAAATAGCCTCTGTTTTAACTTATGTTAGAAATGCATTTGGCAATAAAGCTACCGCAATTTCCACAGAAACTGTCAAAACCATCCGTGAGAAGATAAAAGATAAAGAAGGGTTTTATACTGCAGAGGAACTACTAAAGGAGTATCCCTTGAAATAGGTTTTCTGTGGCATTTATGGCACGGGAAACTCGAAGATTTTATCCATTGGCAGCCATTTTTCTCCAGGCTTGGCAATTGGTAAAGCTTGTTGATACTTCCACATCAGTACTTCCCAATCTTGAACTCTTGTGTTGTGTTCATCCAATTTTGCTTTATTCTCAAAAGAGAAATCGTCCGCTACTTCTATGATCATGAATAATCTATTTGAAATGCGATATATTTCCATATTTTGAATTCCCGAATCACTAAGGCTTTGTAGTACTTCAGGCCAAACATTTCTATGGTATTCCTCGTAGGCTTCAATAAGCTCGGGATTATCTTTTAAATCTAAGGCTAAACAATGTTTTTTCATAGGTGTTCACATTTGATAAACCTAAAATTACGAAAACGTTTTATTTATTCGTCCTTAGAAAAATATCGATTGTAAATCCCTGTTTGTGGGTCTGCACAAAGTCCCAAGAACCAATTAGTTATTTCTCTAATTGAGTTGTCAATAGTTTTTAATAAGTATCCAAAAAATAAATGATAAAAAACGGTAGATTTGACCCAAATTTTTTAATGAATAGGATATGCATGTACAGTACCTCGATAAAAATCCATCCAAACAAGATCAAATGAACAAAGAAATTAATCTGCAATCGGCCGATAATATAAGGGCTTTGGCAGTAGCAATGGTTGAAAAAGCAAAATCAGGGCATCCAGGCGGTCCAATGGGAGGTGCGGATTTTATGCATATCCTTTATTCTGAGTTTTTCAACTATGATCCTAGCGATATGACCTGGCCATTCAGGGACCGTTTTTTCATGGATGCAGGTCACTTATCAACATTGATGTATGCGCAGTACTATTTGTTGGGTAATTATGAAAAGGAAGATGTTGCCAATTTTAGACAATGGGGTTCAATAACACCTGGTCATCCAGAGGTCAATGTCGCAAGAGGCGTTGAAAATACTTCAGGACCATTGGGGCAAGGGCATACTATGGGTATCGGTGCTGCTGTTGCGGCTAAGTTCCTACAGGCCCGTTTTGGTAATTGGATGAACCATAAGATTTACGGATTTATATCTGATGGAGGAATTCAAGAAGAGATTTCTCAGGGAGCTGGCCGTATCGCAGGTCACTTGGGCTTGAATAATTTTATAATGTTCTTTGATTCGAACGACGTGCAACTTTCTACCATGACTGAAGAGGTTACCACCGAGGATACCGAAATGAAATATAAATCCTGGGGTTGGAAGGTTATCAAAATTAATGGTCACGACCATGATGAGATTAGAAAAGCTTTGACTGAAGCAAATGCCGAAACCGAAAGGCCTACTCTCATTATTGGTAAAACCATAATGGGGAAGGGTTGTGTTACTGAGGATGGAAGTATGTTCGAAGGACATTGCGAGCTACATGGGCAACCTATTGGTAATACCGGTGCAGATTATGAAAAAACACTTTTAAACTTAGGAATGGATCCAAGTGCTCCCTTTGAAATATATCCCGATGTAAAGGAATATTACAAAGGTGTCCTAGCCAAAAAAGAGGCAGATGCTTCTGTAAAAAAGGCAGAAATAGCTGAATGGAGAAAGATAAATGAAGGGCTTGCAACTAAATTAGATGGTTTTCTTTCTGGTAAATTACCGGAGTTGGATTTTGAATCTGTGGAGCACAAAGAAGGATTGGCTACCAGAGCGGCTTCCTCCAATGTGTTAGGTTATTTGGCCGAACATGTTGAGAATATGATAGTTTCCTCTGCCGATCTATCGAATAGTGATAAAACAGACGGATTCTTGAAGAAATCTTCAGCCTTAAGAAAAGGTGATTTCTCGGGAGGATTTTTACAAGCAGGTGTTGCAGAATTGACCATGGCCTCCATTGCAAACGGTATTGCCTTGCATGGCGGTGTAATCCCAGTTGTGGCGACCTTCTTTGTATTCTCCGATTATATGAAACCCGCTATTAGATTAAGCTGTATACAAGAACTGCCTGTAAAGTTCGTATGGAGCCATGATGCTTTTAGGGTTGGGGAGGACGGACCAACGCATCAGCCCGTTGAGCAAGAAGCACAAATAAGGTTACTTGAAAAATTAAAAAACCATAGTGGTAATCAAAGTTTTGTGGCATTACGCCCTGCAGATTCCACGGAAACAAGTGTTACTTGGAAAATGGCCATGGAAAACACAAAAACTCCAACAGGATTGATCCTCTCAAGACAAGGTGTTAAAGATGTGCCTGCTCAATCAGGTTCAAGATATGCTTCGGCGATCAATGCTGAGAAAGGGGGGTATTTGGTAAAGGAAACAGCAAATCCTGATGTTGTTTTAGTGGCCAATGGTTCAGAAGTTTCGACTTTGATTGATGCGGCCATACTTTTAGAGGAAAAAGAGAATTTAAAGATCAGTATTGCTTCGATACCTTCAGAGGGTATATTTAGACAACAATCGAAAAGCTACCAAAGGAGTATTATTCCCCAAGATGTGCCAGTTTTTGGACTTACTGCCGGACTGCCCGTAAATTTGGAGGCTTTAGTTGGTCCTAATGGTAAGATTTTTGGGTTGGATCATTTTGGGTATTCAGCACCAGCAAAGGTATTGGATGATAAATTTGGATTTACTGGAGAAAAAGTGTGTACTGAAGTTTTGAATTTCCTTAATTTAAAGTAAAAGCTGAAATACATTGGAAAAGGGATTTATCTTTTATTGGATAAAGCCCTTTTTTTATCCCTTAATAGAGCATCTTTATCACTTTGCCCTCTTCATTAATTTTCAATTTGATATTTTGAAGTATATTCAAGCAAGAAATATATAATCGCTAAATAAAGTATTACTAGTTCTATGGATTCATTCATTGACTTTTTTGCCAATATGACAAGTATTCAAAAGTTGATTTGGATTATCAGTATGATGACGATTTTTTGGATACTCGAAGGTGCTTACCCCCTTCGAAAATTTGATTATAGAAAATGGGAACATGCCAAACCCAATCTTATTTTACTGGCAACAACGATTATTATAAATGTTCTTTTTGGACTTGCTACTGTTGGAATTTTCAATTGGTTGGAACAAAGTCGATTTGGGTTGTTAAACTTGGTAGAATTACCAGTTTGGGTTGAAATGGTATTGGCGGTAATGTTATTGGACTTTTTGGCGCAATATGTAGTACATTTTATGTTGCATAAAGTTAAGTTCATGTGGCGTTTTCATACTGTACACCACAGTGACACCAACGTTGATGTGACTTCAGGTACACGACATCATCCCATTGATTTTATTTTTAGGGAGACATTCGCATTAATGGCTATTATTATTGCCGGTTTACCTTTGGCGTATTATGTGTTATATCGTATTTTGACAATATTCTTCACCTATTTTTCGCATGCCAATATCAAGTTACCGCTTTGGTTGGATAAAGCGATAAGTTTGGTTTTCATTTCACCAAATACACATAAGTTCCATCATCATCATAAGATGCCCTGGACCGATACGAATTATGGCAATATCTTTTCAATATGGGATCGAATTTTTGGGACTTTCATTTATTACAATCCTTTTGATATCGTATATGGATTGGATATTTTGGATAAGGAAAAATCAAATGACATCCTGTACCAATTGAAGATACCTTTCACTTATACTAAAAAAAGCCAATAGCATTATTCGGGATTTATATTAAAATGTAACAAAAAAGGGTTCTAACATGCTCATTTTTTGGCATTTTATAACTAAATTCACAGATGTTTTTTAAAATAGTTACTACCTTATAATTAAATCTATAGTATGAAAAATACGAGTAAAGACAAGAACAAGATTCTTGCAAACGAAAATTCAAGAAGGACCTTTGTAAAAAATACGGCATTGCTTTCTGGAGCGGCAATGGTATTACCAACTTTTCAAATGGATGCGATGGTGAATGTATTCGACGACAAGAAATTAAAGATTGCACTCGTTGGTTGTGGTGGTCGTGGAACCGGTGCTGCTGTTCAGGCATTGCAAGCTGATGAGAATGTTGAGTTGGTTGCAATGGCCGATGCTTTTGAAGATAGATTAAAGGGTAGTCTTATGAACATTTCCAAGGAAATGGGTGAGTCTAAAAAAGTGAATGTTAAAGATGAGCATCAATTCGTTGGATTTGATGGCGCCAAAAAGGCTATGGATTTGGCCGATGTGGTAATATTGGCAACTCCTCCAGGCTTTAGACCTGAACATTTTGAATATGCTATTAACAATGGTAAGCACGTGTTTATGGAAAAACCTGTAGCAACTGATGTTCCTGGTGTTCGTAAGGTACTAGCAGCTGCTAAGAAGGCAAAAGAAAACAAATTGAACGTTGTCGTTGGTCTTCAAAGGCATTACCA
>JAAETN010000717.1 GCA_024228355.1 Maribacter sp.
AAGAAAACTTCTGGAAAAAAGGAGTACAGGTATTTTTTTATTAGAACAAATTGCTTTTTCATTCAAGATAAACTTTTTGTATGCTCACCGTGCATCGCCGAAACAACTCGGTTGTTTCAGCTGTAGTAAAAAACAAACTTTGGCGGCTCGTAGCTCACTAACGGAGGATTTCTGGACATATAGGTATTATTATAAAAGTTACTCACCTTATTGTGCTGTTTCATAAGATAAACTTTTAAGATACTGGTTTTTTTTCATACTTGATGCAGCAGCAGTAAACATGGCTGTGATCGTTTGTGACGTCCCTCGGACAAAGCAGGTGACAACAGTTGATACCAAATCACGAATATCGGAGGATTTCATCAACATCGGTTGCCTCCTGGGCTACCAAAAACATGGGTTGATTCACATGTAGGTAATTCCTGAAATAGACAAAATGATATGGTAAAAGCGTGTTGAATGCACATACCGTCAACTGGGGTAACTTTAGTAGGCTGGGGTAACTTTAGTAGATCGTCAAAATTTTGTAAAATTGCTCATATCTGCTTTAATCTTTAAAAAAACTTCGTCAAACAAAGTACATACGCTTTTTAGGTTTAAATAGGTTCTGTAAACTGTATTGTCATCTACATAAGCCGTTACGTCATGCTACAGTAACCCGATTCATTTTGGACATGCTTAATCATCAATTTGGTATGGTTCAGGAGGTTTGCTTGTATCACTTAATCCTTCAATATTTTCCCTGCTGAATGGTTTAGTTCATTTCTTTATAGGCCCCCCTAAGTTTTCACGGCATGTTCATAATAATACACCAGTTAGTTCTTTTCCAAATAAGGCTTACTAAAGTTACCCCAGGCATTTTTTCGTTTTTGGGGTAACTTTAGTAGTTTTTGACCAAAAGAGACAAAAGTGCCGAAAAAACTTTTGGAATTAGAAGCAGCATGATGTCAGTCTGTGTAAACATTAGGAAAGAGTCTATTGTTTCAAACGTAGAGCCGCAGGCCCTTTTATGGTCACCACATGGTGAACAGGATGTTTCTGGCCTGTCGGCTCTGTTTGAGCTGAGATGTTTCTGGCCTTTTCTGTCATTTTTCTGGGTTCGTCTTTGGTTTTATTCCTTGGTCTTGGTTAGGCCGTCCCAAAAATCTTGCTGTATGCCATAATTTAAAAAATTTTTAAATTTTTTAAAATTTTAAAAAATTTAAAAGTTAAAAAATTAAAAAAAAATTTTTAAAAAATCCTTACGTACCAATGTTACACAATGTCTTCTTACTTTAGTGCAATACGCAGCAGAACACAAC
>JAAETN010000718.1 GCA_024228355.1 Maribacter sp.
ATGTAATTCAATATTTTGCACTGGATGTTAATTTAACGCTCTCTTAGTTAATTGAAAATGACAAACGCAAGTTTATATAAAAAAGCATTGTTGAATGATATCATTCCCTTTTGGGAAAAATATGCTATTGACTATGATAATGGCGGGTATTTTACTTGCTTGGATACAAAGGGGGAGGTTTATGATACGGATAAATTCATATGGTTACAAGGTCGTCAGGCTTGGACGTTTTCGATGCTTTACAATAAAGTGGAAAAGAATAAAAAATGGTTGGATATCGCTAAAATAGGTGTTGATTTTCTCATAGACCATGGAATGGACGAAAATGGGAATTTCTATTTTTCAACTACCAAAGAAGGAAAATCGCTAGTACAGCCTTATAATATTTTTTCAGACTGTTTTGCAGCCATGGCCTTTAGTCAGTATGCAATTGCCTCCGGTGATAAAGAAATAAAGGATCTAGCCAAAAGGACATACTACAACATTCTTAAAAGAAAGGATAATACAAAAGGAATCTACAATAAAAATACCGGGGCAAGGCCCTTGAAGGGTTTTTCACTACCGATGATACTTTCCAATTTAGTATTGGAACTTGAAGATATTCTCGAACCAGAGGAGGTCGAAAAAACCATTGATTTTACTGTTAATGAGGTCATGAATGTTTTTCTTGATCAGGACTCAGGATTGATTTATGAAAATGTCCTGCAAGATGGTAGTCATGATGATAGTTTTGAAGGGCGCCTTTTAAACCCAGGGCATGGTATAGAAGCCATGTGGTTTATGATTGATATAGGAAAAAGAAGAAATGATGATGTGCTGATAAAGCGAGCTACACAAACCATATTGAATATTTTGGAATACAGTTGGGATGCCGAATTCGGGGGTATTTATTATTTTATGGATGCCAAAGGCAAACCACCACAGCAATTGGAATGGGACCAAAAATTATGGTGGGTACATTTAGAGTCTTTAGTGGCTTTAGCCAAAGCATACCAGCATACCAAAGATGAAAGAATTATAAATTGGTATAATAAGGTCCACAAATATGCTTGGAATCATTTTTCAGACCCGATACACGGTGAATGGTTTGGCTATCTAAATAGGCAGGGTAAGGTTTTGCTCAATCTAAAAGGGGGTAAATGGAAAGGATGTTTTCATGTGCCAAGAGCCATGTATCAATGTTGGAAATCATTTGAAAAAATTGAAACTAAGTAAATACAAGAGTTATGAGATATAGTAATACTTTATTCATTATCATTTTAATGATCACTTCATGTGCTGCCCAGAATGTAGTATATCAAATTCCTGAAGGTATGAGCCAAGTTCAAGATCTGTTCAATGCAAGTGCTAATGACAGCATAGCTTGTTACCGTATACCATCTATTGTCACTGCCCCTAATGGAGATCTTGTTGCGACCATAGACGAACGAGTACCTTCCTGTGGGGATCTAAAGTGGAGTAAGGATATTAATATAGTTATGCGTAGAAGTGAAGATAATGGAAACACATGGTCAGCTATTGAGAGTATTGTTGATTTTCCTTTTGGTCAATCAGGCTCTGACCCATCAATGATTGTTGATAATAGCACCAATGAAATCTTTTTGTTTTATAATTTCATGAATTTGGATACCGAACAGGATGTTTATTATTTACATGTCATAAAAAGTTCAGATAACGGAAAAACCTGGAACGAACCAGAAGATATAACCACTCAAATTGCCAAACCTGAATGGCATAAGGATTTTAAATTCATAACCTCCGGTAGGGGGATACAAACAAGTACCGGTAAACTTCTGCATTGCATGGTAAGTTTGGATAGTGGAATGCATTTATTTGGTAGTGACGATCATGGAAAAACTTGGTATTTTATTGACACTCCAATTTCTCCAGCAAACGAATCAAAAGTGGTTGAACTGGCCGATGGCTCTTGGATGGTCAATGCAAGGTCAAATGATAAAAAAGGAGTGAGATATGTGCATACATCTTCCGATGAAGGAAAGAAATGGACTACTAGAGCTGAGTCTCAATTGATTGATCCTGGTTGTAATGCAAGCATTATCCGTTATACATCAATAAAAGATGGATTTGATAAAAACCGATTGCTATTTTCAAATGCGAAATCGGAAAAAGGGCGTACTAACATGACAGTTCGCGTTAGCTATGATGAGGGGAAAACTTGGACTAAAGGTAAAACCGTTTATAAAGGAAGTTCCGCATATTCTTCATTGACGGTTTTAGAAAACGGTGATATTGGTTTGTTCTTTGAAAAGGATAATCATAAAGAAAATTTGTTTACCCGATTTACATTAAAATGGTTGACAGATAAAAAAGATAGTTATAAAAGACCTAAAAAAAGGAGATAGCAACTATTGAAACTATTGAAAAAGAAGATTTTGAAGAACGCATCGTAATTAATATACAAAACAGAACTGAATAGTAGAGAAAATGAATAGAGCAAGGATTATAACAACAGTAGCCCTATTTTTTCTAATTGTTTCATTCAGTTTCGGTCAGGAAATTCCTAAAATTAAGGTAACCGATTTGCCGAGTTTGCCGGCTATGGAAGATGGTACTGCGTCTTTAGGGTATGCTGGTATGATGGGTGGCGTTCATAACGAAGTTATCATAGCAGCCGGTGGCGCGAATTTCCCTGAAGCACTCCCATGGAAGGGGGGTAAAAAGGTTTATAGCGATGAAATTTATTTGTTGAAAGAAAGTAAATGGAGATTGCTGAACAAGTCACTGCCTTTATCCATCGCTTATGGGGCTTCAGTACCCATACCTGAAGGAGTCCTGATTATCGGGGGTGAAAATGGCGATAAAACCGTAAATAGTGTTTACCTCTTAAAGTATGTTTCTTCGGCCGATGATGTTGAAATAATTGAATACCCATCCCTTCCAGAACCCTTGGCCTATACATCAGCGGTTGTTGAAGAAGGATATGTTTATGTGGTCGGAGGTAAAAACACTGAGCGAAGTGTCAATTCATTTTATCGCTTAGCATTGGATGGAAAACAACAATGGGAAAAACTGGCCGAATTGCCTAGTGCCCCAAGAGCTGTTCATACCATTGCCGTGCAGGAAACAAAGGATTCAAGAAAGCTCTTCGTGATCGGCGGACGTGACCAAACAGTTGGAAAAAAATCGAAGCCATTGACTGATTTTCTTTCCTATGACTTAAAAAACGGTGTCTGGAAAAACGAAGGTGAAATTTTGATTCATGGTAAACCAAGGGTGCTTATGGGACCTTCTGCTGAAAGTATGGGGTCAATGCATATTATGGTCTATGGTGGTTCCGATGAAGTATTATTCAATGAACTTGAAAATATTGCCTTACAATTTGGACAGGAACAAAACGATTCCTTGATCTCGGAACTGACAAAAAAAAGAGATGGAATTCTAAGTGCCCACCCAGGATTTTCCAAAGAAATCCTTTGCTATAATACCATTACAGAAAAATGGTTTGTATATGATACTGTTCAGACACAAATCCCGGTAACCGCATTGGCATTTCAATATGATGATGATTTTTATATTGTTTCGGGTGAGATTTCACCTGGTATCCGGACTCCAAAAGTCCAAAAATTTGAAATAGCCAAGGACACCGAACCTTTCGGTGCTATAAACTATACGGTTTTGGCCCTCTACCTTTTGATTTCGCTTTTTATCGGAATCTATTTCATGCGCAAGCAAAAATCGACAGAGGATTATTTCGTGGGCGGTGGGCGTATTCCATGGTGGGCCTCTGGCCTAAGTGTCTTTGGTACTCTCTTGAGCGCGATTACCTTTATGGCTATTCCGGCAAAAGCTTTTATAACTGATTGGTCTTTCTTCTTTCTGAACATTACAGCAATTCTGATTACACCGGTTATCGCATTTATTTTCATCCCATTTTTTAATAAACTGAACATACGCACAGCCTATGAATATTTGGAAGACCGTTTCAATTACCTGGCGCGGGCCTTTGGGAGCCTTTCCTTTATCTTGTTCCAACTGGGGAGAATAGGTATTGTTCTGTTATTGCCATCCCTGGCAATTTCCATAGTGACCGGTATTCCCGTTGAAACGAGTATTTTGATAATGGGTGTACTCTGCATTCTATATACCACCTTTGGAGGTATTGAGGCGGTGATTTGGACGGATGTATTGCAGGTCATCGTACTTTTGGGAGGAAGTGTTTTGGCCGTAGTTTGGATAATGCTTCATACAGAAACCTCTTTTGGAGATATGATTTCCTATGCCTCGGAGCGTGAAAAATTCAATATTGCGAATATGGACTTTGATTTCACTGAATCTACTTTTTGGGTTGTGTTCATAGGTGGTCTTGCCTCTGCAATGGTTACCCAAGGTACCGACCAGACCATAGTACAGCGCTTTTTGACGAGCACTGATGTAAAGGATTCCCAAAAAACCCTCTATACCAATGCGGTGCTAACCCTTCCTGCAACCATAATCTTTTTTGGTATAGGCACGTTATTGTTCATTTTCTATTCGGAGATACCCAATGCTTTGTCCCCTGCTATTTCCAATAACGACTCTATTTTTCCATGGTATATTGTACGTGAATTACCTATTGGGGTTTCAGGTCTGTTGGTAGCCGGGATATTCTCAGCCGCTATGTCAAGCATCAGTAGCAGTCTCAATTCGGTTTCAACGGCATATTGCAATGATTTCCATTCTCATTTTCGGCCAGAAGTAAAGGACAAAAAGTTATTGCGAATCGCTCGAATTGCAACCGTAATAACCGGTGTTTTAGGAGTGTTATTGGCCCTTTGGATGGCGAGTTCAAATATCAAATCATTATGGGACCAATTCTATCGATACCTTGGCCTTTTTACGGGAGGGCTGGGAGGCATGTTCCTTTTGGGAATGTTGACCAAAAAAGCCAATGCTACGGGAACCCTCTTGGGATTGGTGGCAAGTGCCTTATTGATATGGTATATTAGCGTTTTTACAGAAATCAATTTTTTGATGTACGCTTTCTTCGGAGTAGCTTCCTGTTTTGTTTTCGGGTATGTTTTTAGTCTGATATTCAAGGGTAAAAACTGAAGATATGAAGCGTTCTTTACTATTCTTTCTTGTCTTTTTTGTGAGCGTGGTTTCAGCCGTTGCACAACTAAGTCTATCGAAAATTTTCTCAAATAATATGGTTCTACAAAGGGATGAACCTATCCATATTTGGGGTAAGGGTGTTCCAGATAATTCTTTGGAAGTGCAATTTGGAAAAGAAACTATAACAATCACAGTTCGTCAAGATTCTACATGGGGTGTTTTTTTCAAGAAGAGGAAGGCGAGTACCGCACCCCAATCTCTTCATATTGCAAGTAGTAAGCAGAAAATGGAATTAACCAATATATTGATTGGCGATATTTGGCTTTGTATTGGTCAATCAAATATGGAATGGCCTACAGCCAAGGAGATGCATTTTGAACAAGAAAAAAAGCATACTGATCAGCCTATGCTTCGATTTTACAACCCAACGTATGCTGGTAAACGCATTTTCAATAAGTCATTTACCGATTCAGTTTTAAAGCGACTTGATAGGAGAGAATTTTACATGGGTAGTTGGGTGGAAAGTGATAGTAATACTGTAAAGCAAATGAGTGCGGTTGGATATTACTTTGGGAGGAAAATACTGGAAACTGAACAAGTTCCTATTGGCTTAATCAATATGTCAATCGGTGGAGCTCCCATAGAAACTTTTATCGGCCGCGATTGTTTGGAAGAGGATACCCTATTTTCATCAAAAGTGAAAGGGAATTGGCTATATAATGATGCTCTGCCCGTCTGGGTTCGTGAAAGAGGTAAGCAAAATGTTGGTGATATTCAGGTAATCCATAAAGATGAACTTGGTCCAAACCATGCATTTAAACCGGGATTCGCATATTCAGCGGGAATTGAACCGTTATTCAAGATGCCAATAAAAGGGGTAATTTGGTACCAAGGTGAAAGCAACGCTCAAGAGATTGAAAGGGTAAACGAGTATGGAAAATTACAAAAATTGATGATTGAAGACTATCGCACTCAGTGGAAACAGCCTGAATTGCCATTTTATTGGGTACAGCTATCTTCAATTGATACGGCCAACTATAAATCTAACTATTGGCCTGAATTCAGGAACGAACAACGAAAACTATTGAAAGAAATAAAACATGGAGGAATGGCCGTAAGTAGTGATATTGGTTCCAAAAATGATGTGCACCCAACCAACAAGAAAGATGTGGGACTTCGTTTGGCACGTTGGGCGTTGCATAAATCGTATGGAAAAAATGTGTTTCCCTCAGGACCTCTTATCAGAGGGGCTACTTTTAAAAATGGGAAGGTCTTTATGGATTTCAAAAATACGGCCAATGGTCTTAGGACATCTGATAATAAAGGTGTACGGGGTTTTTCATTTGATGGAAAGGAATTAGTGTCAGCGAAGTTAAATTCGCATACTGTTGAGATACAATCACAAGAAAAACCCAAATACATATATTACGGCTGGCAATCCTTTACAAATGCAAATTTGGTCAATTCCGAAAATTTGCCTGCATCTACATTTAAATTAAAAGTAAATTAAGGAATAGCTAGATAATTTCATCACTTCGATTTTCAGCATAACTTTTTTAAGGTATAAATAAATAATTATTTTGTATTTAAAAGGTTTGGTTGTACATTTGAACTTATAACTAAACCGATTTAGTTAATAATGAAGAAGATTTTTTTGAAGGATATCGCCCAAGCGTTGAACCTGTCGAAGACAGCCGTATCCTTGGTGCTTAATAATAGGGGCGACGAGAATAAGATAAGCAAGGATACCCAAAAGAGAATTTTGGATTTTGCCAAAAAAAATAACTATCGTCCCAATCAAATGGCGAGGGGGCTGAGTTTGGGCAAGAGTGAGACCATTGGATTGATCGTGCCGAATATATCGGATATATTTTATGCTAGGATTGCGCATTTTATTGAGATTAAGGCCAAAGAGTTTGGTTACAATGTTGTTTTTAGTAGTTCAAATGAAAATGCGGCAATAGAAAAGGAATTGATTTATTCAATGTTGAATAGACAAGTAGATGGTTTGATAATTGCTTCCACTCAAAAAAATGAAGAGGATATTTTAAAATTGAAAGAGGCCAATTTTCCATTTGTGCTCATTGATAGGTACTATCCTGATATTAAGACCAATTATGTGATTGTGGATAATTTTGGGGGCACAAAAAATATGACTGAACACCTGTTGGGAAATAGGAGAAGAAAAATTGGGTTTATAAGCATAAAGAGCCAACTCGATGCCTTGCTTCAGAGACGTTTGGGTTATGAACAGGCACTTACTGAGAATGGATTTAAAGTTGAACCCAACTATATTAATGAATTGGATCCCTTTGATTATCAAGATGAAATGAAAGGGGCGATTAAAGATATGGTACAGGGATCACACAAGGTAGATGCTGTTGTGTTCACCACGCATTATTTAGCGGCTTCCGGACTTAGGGAGCTTAAATTATTGGGTATAGAGGTCCCGAGTGAAGTGGCCATCATTAGTTTTGATGAATTGGGAGCATTTGATTTAGTTGAGCCACCGATAACGGCCAGTAAACAACCGGTTGATGCCATGGGGAACGAAGCTGTTGAAATTTTAGTAAATGAAATTGACAAGAAAAATTTAAAGATTGAAAATGAAAGGGTTTTACAAACAAAACTCTTGATTCGGAAATCTTGTGGAGTATAGATTTATTAATAAACTAAACCGATTTAGTAAATATAGAATTATGCAATATCAAAGTAACTATCTGACTTTAAAAGTAATATGTGGACTATGCCTTTCTCTTTTGGTTTTTGGCAGTGCATTTGCAGAATCAAAGAACCCTTTTCCAATTAAAAAGGAAATTGTTCCTTTTCACGAAGGCAATGGCAATGGCCATATTCAGGAATTAAACACGAACTATGGTCTTTACACTATCTGTAAAAATGATATTGAAGGCTATAAGGAAATGCTCTCTGGCTCTGAGTTTTTTCTGTACCCTTCGTTGCGGGAAGACGTAAACGTATCTATGATCGCAAGGGCCACCACTGGTGAAATGGGATTTGAATTCCTTACGGGAGAGGTTCCAATAGATCATTCCTCGGATACAGTTACATTTTTAATGCTCAGCGATATAGATTTGAACCTAAGGGAGTCTTTTGATGTTCATGTGAACGACAATCACCTACTTACATTTAATTCCAATGAAGATGGTAGCCTTTCGGTAACTAACAATCCTGGTAATGGCAATGCGCAGTATGTATTAATAAGAAGGGATGGCAACGGTGATGGTATAGGCGTTTTTCGGTTAACGGTTCCTGCATCCTTCATAGAAAAAGGAGAGAGTGCCAAGGTGAAATTTGTTGGACATAAAAAAAATTCCAACTGCTGGGTCATGATTTTCAAAGGAACCGATGTGGTTGAGCGTATAAAAATGTCGGTCTTGGATGAAGCGGCATTCGTGATCAAACAGAATAATGAATTGTTGTATGTTGATGCCCCCACCCATTTTAACGGTAAGCAAGTCTATTTGATCAGTGATGGTAAAAAAAGTAAAGTGCAAAAATTCAAGACCCAAGGCGAAATGTCCAAGGCGTCTTTCAGCATAGCACCACCGAAGAACAGTTTTTCAATATTTTATGATGGTAAAGAAATAACCCTTGATTTTACAAAGGGTGATGGCATCTTGTCAAAAACGGATATTGAAGGTAAATACCTGTACCACCACAGGGCAAATTATAACAAAGGTTGGTTCGCTTCCTTGACCAAATTGTACAAGCCTGAGTTTTACGAAACCTACGACAACTTTTTTGATAAAGGTTATGAAGACGGACTGGTTTCAGTCATGAACTCAAGCCATCAGGATATTGCTTGGGTTGATCGCCCTGAAGTATGTATAATTCTTAGGGATACGCTATTATTGAAACCGGTAATAAGCGATGCCTTCGAAAGGGAGGATTATGGCTTTGATATTGAAGATGGTTTGATTCTAAGGGAATA
>JAAETN010000719.1 GCA_024228355.1 Maribacter sp.
CTTGAAGGCGGGGCGCCAATCTAACGCACAAGGTCTAAGCCTTCAGGCATTAACGGCGTCCCCGGACAGCCAAATAACTCTACCTTGATTCTTGAGAATATGAAGGCTTTTGACTGAGGTAGTTAAGATACAAGGTGTAAAAGCGCACTACACAACTCATCAAATTGACAAGGAACTGTGCAAGTCATGAAGGTTGAAAAAATAATTCTATCGAACTTCAGGTCATACAAGGATGAGATCACAATTGATTTCAATGACCTAAATGTATTTGTGGGAAGAAACGATATAGGGAAATCAACTATATTGGAGGCGCTAGATATTTTCTTTAATGAAAACAAAGGCGTCATTAAGATCGATAAGGACGATATCAACAAGCAAGCAATAGCTGAAGGTAATAACGAAATAAGAATTGGCATTGTCCTGGGGGACTTGCCAGATTTATTAACTATTGACACCACCAACCCTACCACTCTTCAAGCTGAACACTTGCTAAACCGTGATGGAAGGCTAGAAGTTATTAAAAAATACCCAAATGCCGGTAAAGAAAAGGTATTTGTAAAGGCATATCACCCCACCAATCCATCATGCTCAGATTTGCTACTTAAAAAGCAAAATGATTTAAAGAAATTATTAACTGATGAAATGGCGTGTGAAGATCAGACCAAAAATGCTGAAATCAGAAAATCTATCTGGGAATATCACTCTGACAACTTAGCATTAGATGATGTTGAAATTGAGCTAGCAAAAATTGATGCAAAGAATACATGGGAACAATTGAAAACCTATTTACCCCTATATGCTCTTTTTCAATCTGATAGAAAAAACAGTGATGGTGATAGTGAAATACAAAATCCGATGAAATTGGCCGTCCAAGAGATACTAAAAGATCAAAGGTTAGTTGATAGCCTAAATGGTGTAGCAAATGAGGTAGAAGCAAAGCTAAATGAAGTAGCAGGTAAAACGTTAGAGAAGCTTAACGAAATGAATCCTGAAATAGCTGGAAGCTTAACACCTGTAATACCGCGCGCAGAAACCCTTAAATGGGTAGATGTTTTTAAAAATGTTTCTATAAGTGGTGATGAAGACATTCCCATCAACAAGAGAGGAAGTGGAGTTAAAAGGCTCGTCTTATTAAACTTCTTCAGAGCAGAAGCTGAGCGAAGAAAAAATGAAAACAATGTCCCTGACATAATTTACGCTATTGAAGAACCTGAAACATCCCAGCACCCTAGCCATCAAAGAAAACTAATAGAAGCATTTAAAGCCCTATCTGATTCTGATAACACACAAATATTGTTGACCACACACAGTCCATCAATAGTAAAGCTATTGGAATTCGATCACATAAAGTTGATTAAAGAAGAACCTTCAAAAGAAGTTGTGAATGTCCAAAGAAATGAGTTGCCTTATCCCTCTCTAAATGAGGTTAACTTCTTGGCCTTTGCCGAGTCAGATGACGAGTATCATAACGAACTATATGGCTTCATAGAGAGTGAAAATCTTTTAGGAGATTACAAGGACGGGAAGGAAACGATCACGTATATTCGTCTAAAGCACAATGGTGATACATTAGAAGAGCAAAAAGTCATTAGTGAATATATTCGTCATCAAATACATCACCCCGAAAATGAGCTGAATTCTCGTTATACTGATCAACAGCTACAAGAATCAATAGGTGAAATGAGGGCATTTATCGAAGCACAGAGTTTATGAAAGTAAAATCACCTAACAAGCGCAGCCACGCGGACAAAATGCTCGCAAGCTCGCATTTTTCCGGTGCTGCAAAACGTTAGATTTAAAAATGCCAGATATACGATTTACTAAAGTAAGTGCCGGATACACTACAGTAAACGTTGTGGGAGAACTCGTATATGAGCATATTGGTGAAGGAGAGATATGCTTCATGGATGAACGATTAGAGTTTTGTAAACTAATTATTCCCTATCGGGAAACAGAAGCTCCAAAGCTCCTAATTGATAGGCTCTTTTTTAAAAATAATATTCGGATTGATGGCATCGTAGGAGAAAAACAGTATTCTTTTTGCTTTAGAGCAAATCAAGATAAACTTGAAAAAGTACCAATTAATTGGGAGGTATCGGTTAATCGGAGACGATGGGCTAATTTTGCATATCTATACATGATTATTTGCATTCTTGTTGGTGGCTCGCTCTCAGTATTTCAGTTACTCATAAAATGAAATCTAACAAGAAAATTAAGCCGCTCACTATCGTTCGCTTGGACGCTGTCGCTAACGCGCCAGCGCCCCTTATTTAGGCGTTA
>JAAETN010000720.1 GCA_024228355.1 Maribacter sp.
ACCGAGAAAAGGAAAAACCTAACCGAGAAACCCAAAAACATATAATGACTCTTGGTCAAGGGGATAGGCAGATTATAGTCAAACCCCGAGATCTTAACAAAGAGGAAAGGGAAATCTCGGAAAAGGAAAAACCTAACCGAGAAAAGGAAAAACCTAACCGAGAAACCCAAAAACATATAATGACTCTTGGTCAAGGGGATAGGCAGATTATAGTCGAACCCCGAGATCTTAACAAAGAGGAAAGGGAAATCTCGGAAAAGGAAAAACCTAACCGAGAACCCCAAAAACATATAATGACTCTTGCCCAAGGGGATAGGCAGATTATAGTCGAACCCCGAAAAGTAAGAGTGATAACGACCTCTGGATGCCACTCTAAACGAGTTGTTAAGCAAAATGAAGCTGAACCCCCGAATAGGAGCACATGTAGACCAATTACCAGTACCCCCATTCAAAACGTATCAGGCAAGACAACGACTTCTGGATACAAACCAGACACGTTATGCCACAGTAAAAGAGTTGTTAAATTAAAACCCGAATTCCGATGGGCACATCCGAGTAATATCGGAGCCAAAACCCTGATGCACCCTGTGAGTAATGAGGAGGAGCCGGTAATTGAATCTAAAGTTAAAAAAATCAAAAAAATCTGTAACCCGGTGGAAATCTGTAATCCCTCAGATGATAAAGATCCAATCCCTGTTAAGGTCGAACCAGAAAATCAAGATATAGAATGTACGGTTTTATACCAAAACATAAACGGGTGGTCGCGAAAAAAACAGGATAATGCTATATTGGTTTTAAAGGAAAAGGGAGTGGATATTTTTGCGGTAACTGAACATAAAAAAAAAGGAAACAAGATTTACCTAATTTTATGGGATATGACCGCTGGGCAACGTGCAGAGAAAATGAGAATGGAGGGGGGGGTGTGTGTATGGGTTAAAAAAGGAAAATTTTTACGTACGTGTACAATTCCTTTGAAACCTGTACGAAAAGAAATCGAAGAAGATCAACTGTGGGTGGGCATGGACACTGGACATAAACGTATAGCTCTTGGGATTATATACGTCAGACCAGTTGGGGGACATTGTACTAAAGAAGATTTAATAGAGCGAATGCAGGTAATTAATATTAGAACCCTTGAAATGCAAAAACAAGGGTTCGATGTTATTCTACTAGGGGATTTCAACGCTAAACTGAAGGTAACCGATCAACAGACAAAAGGGGACAATGAGGCAGGAGAATGCCTAATTGACCTAACTGTTATGACCGGCTTAGAAATAGTTAATATGGAACCGGAACTTAGGGGTGTTCCAACATGGGTACCAGAAGGGGGACGAGCAGATCAAACCCCTTCTACATTGGATTACATATTAAAGTCCCCGTCGATAAACACAGTACAGTGTTATATTGATGAAGGAAGGGACTTTAAGATGGAATCAGATCATGTACCCATGTTATGGAAGTTCGGAACTCGGGGAGAATTATACACCGAAACCGAAACGATAAAAGGATGGAACGATTTCTCAGAATGCGATTGGGAAACGTACGCTATCTGGGTACAGCATAATCTTACTAAAGTTAATCATGACCGAGAACGTGTAAATGAAATTATTACGTACTCGGATATTAAAAACGTGATTTGGGAAGCGGGTAATGAAATAATTGGAAAAAAAGAACCTCAATTAAATAAAATTAAGTTAGAACCGGGGCCATTACGGAAGGCGCGACAAAATTTAGCGCACGCGAGACGCCGAGTTCTACAACAACTTAAAGCCCCTGATAACCCCAAAAAAAATCAGAGAATAGATTTTTTCAGGGGGAAAGTATGGGCGGCGAGACAAATTGTTAGGGACTTGGAACGGACAGAAGAATTACACAAAACACAAAAATTTTTGGATAGCATTCAACGTCAATCAGATAAAAATATGAAAAAATTATACTCATTTATGAATAGACATAGAAAACCCGTACGGGAGAAATTCGGCTTAAAAAATAAAGACGGACTTCTTGTAACGGAAGAACAAGATATTAAAAAAGAACTACATGCACAATGGGAAAAAATATATGACTCTGGACATTGGCCACCGAATATTGGAACGGGACCAACCACGTCTCTACGGTTAAAAAAGGAGGATAGGGATGACATGGGTAAAGAAATAACAGAATGGGAATTGGATAGGGCCATAAGCCAATTGCACATGGGTACATCAGCGGGGACTACGGATATACCACCGGAATTAATTAAACATACTAATGATGCGAGTAGAAAGATTATGATAAAATGGGTACGATCAGTATGGGTAACTGAGGAATTACCGGAAGAAAACGATAAATCGCGCTCTATATTTTTACATAAAAAGGGAAGTACGTCGACATTGGACAATTATAGGACAATTACGACGGGATGTAATATTTGTAAAGTATTTAATCGTATATTAACAAATAGACTACAAGAGGGAATGGAAAATTCGGACATATTGGGAGAAATTCAAAATGGGTTCCGTAAAGGGCGACGGGCAACGGATAGCCTGTTAGTCCTGGAAACGTTAATACGTAAAACCAAAAGAGAGAAAAAGAAAAACTTTTTGGCACTTTTGGACATTACGAAAGCATATGACCGAGTGAATAGGGATATATTATGGGATATTATGGGGCAAATGGGAGTCCATACTAAATTGTTGAACAATATAAAATCATCATATAATAACCCATCGGCGACACTCCATTTCCAAGATATTACATCAGATGTACTAATGTTAAAACTTGGATTAAAACAAGGATGTGTAATGTCACCTATATTATTTGCAATATATATAGCTGAATTAGGTCGTCGTTTGCAGGACTCTTCTCTAGGTATGAAATTAGATGATACTAACATACCAGGGATGTTTTTTGCTGATGATATGATGTTAATAGGAAATAGAACAGAGTTACAGAAATTACTACGAATAGTAGGGGACTTCGCATTAGAATTTCGGATAGAATTCGCAGGGCATAAAAGTAGTATTATACCCCTGGGAGGCCCCGTGGAAAAAGAAAGAAAATGGGTGATAGGGAATAAATACCTGAAAGAAGGTAAAAAAGAGACCATATATATAGAGGAAGAAGAACAAGGGAAATATTTGGGAGTTACGATACAAAGAAGTTATTGTATTTTTAAACCCCAATGGGAAATAGCCAAACAAAAAGCTAGGATTGGGGCAACATTAGTATCGATACTAGTGCGGAGATGTAATAACCCGCTAACCATACTAAAACCCCTCTGGCAATCATACATACAACCAGCGTTTTTATATGGTACAGAAATAATGGACTACAATAAATCATATATAAAAGATTTAGAAACCATTCAATGTGCTTTAATGAAAACGACATTACGGGTTATACCGGGTACGGCGACGGCAGGAGTCTACGCCCTTACGGGAATAACCGATATAACGCATGAAATATGGAAAAGGAAATTATCTTACTATATTCATGTACAAAATATGCACACGGATAGATGGGCAAAAAAAGCATTTTTGGAACAATTTCAATGGGGGGTGAGTAATAAATTGTGGACAGCTGCCGGTGTAAGAAAGATAGAAGCTAAACTTACTTCCGCGTACTGGTTGTCTGGGGTCCAACTTCATGCGAAAGACATGCAAATGGCACTACCTAATGCATGGCAAAATAAGCATGTAAAATTGTTTATTAAAGGTGAATGGAATAGATATGTCCATCGGGGGGTACGGTATCATCAAACAGAAGAACATAAAACGTTAAAATTATTAGGACCCATTCAACAAGACCACCAATACAATAGTATCACACAATCATGGTGGATGAAAATGAGACTGGGAAGCATTCGAATGCATACAGTCAAGACAAATGCAAACCTCATATGCCCGATATGTAACATACATAATGATACCACGGAACATATGATGTCATGCAATCAGTACCCAGCGGAGACAGTTCAGGAAGTACTGAACGAACCGCTGCCTCAAGACAGATGGCTGAATTGGATTTTTCACCCGGATAGGACGGCAATCCAAAGAAGCAGAGTGAGCCAATGGATCCACAAAAGATGGAAACACCGGACTTCGTTGCTACAGAGAAATCAGGGAAATGGCTGATCGGATTTCGGCAGAACAAGGCCAGATGATGTGCACATTGAGGCCCGGAGATACAGCTAAATGAAAGAATACAGATTTAATAGAATCTCGAAGAAATCACACACTGTCCCAGAGGAAGACACACAACACTTGATTTCGATTTTGATTTTGTACTCTGATGTACATATGACCATATTGTTATTGTTATTGTTTTATAGTATGTTACATAGGCCACATGTTTTATGATGTGCGTTTTATGATGTACGTTTTATGACGGATATTGCTGTGAGTCCTCACAAACATCAATTGATGAGCAATAAAGTAATTGATTGATTGAAGTATATTCGTGATTATGACGTATTAACTGAACCTTTACTTAAGCGTACAAGGAAAAACGCCCAGTTCTCTTGGGACAAAGAATGTCAGATAGGATTCGACGAGCTCAAGAAGCGGATTGTCTCACCCGAGGTACTGATTCCCTTCAATCCGAACAACCCGACTTTCCTGACCACAGATGCGTCTGACGTTGGACTCGGCGCCGTCCTTTCTCAAGACTGTGACGGAACTGACCGACCAATCGCTTTCGCCTCCAAAACCTTGTCCTCAGCAGAAAGAAACTACCCCGCGCCAGAAAGGGAGACTCTGGAATGCGTCTGGGCTATGGAGCACTTCAATCATTTCCTGTTCGGAAGAAAATTCACTCTCAGAACTGATCAAAACT
>JAAETN010000721.1 GCA_024228355.1 Maribacter sp.
ACGTGCCTCGCCCATGGTATTATATCTTTCTAAATAGACGTAGTTGTATTTATCCTTGCTTCTAAAGAACGATTTTGGCTGTAGTCCTTTTTTGGTAAGATCGGCCATAAAGGCATCAAAATATTTTTTCGTGCCAAAAACATTGGCAATTAAATAGTATCCCGGTTTTAGTCCGTCTTCACCAAGGACTTCTACGTATTTCTCACCTGCCTGAGGTTTGTCCTCTTCGGCCTGTTGGGCTATTTGATCCAATCGCTCCTTTTCCTTGGCCACTGTTTCTGCTGCGATTTTAGCTTCATTGAGCGAATCGGATTTTCGTTGCAGTTCCTTACGCTGTGCTTCCGCCAATGCGATCACTTCTTTTGCTTTATTGATGGAATCTAATCTGACTTGTTCCCTAGCGCTATTGGCTTCAGTTAATGCCATTTCTTTATCCGCAGCAGCAATAGAGTCCAATCTTCTTTGCCTGGAAATTTCCGCAAAAGCTATAGCCTCTCTTTGTTTTGCCCGGTTTATCGAATCTGTTTTACGTTCCTGAATTTTTCGCAAATTTGCCGCCGCAACTGCTTCTTTCTTAATAAGCACAAGTGAATCCCTGGTTTTTTTACGTTGTGCTTTCTCTTGCTCTTTAGCTTCCTTTTCCAAGGCCAATGCTTCAGCCTTTGACAATTCTTCTTCTACTTTTTCTACATCCGCAATTTCCTCAAGTTCCTCTTCTTCCTCTTCCTCAGCAAAATCAACAATCTTCTTTCGAACAGCTACTTTTCCAAAATCATAGGCCGTAACCAATTCAAAAGTCGGGTCATTGCCTTTTAAATCGGCATCTGTACCAAACTCAACCAAGCCACCAATTGAAAAGCGTTTCATGAATCTACCACCTCCCCCTAATGCTATGCCATAAAAACTATTATATCCCGCTTGAGCCCAAAATTTATTAGTTGACAATAAAGCACTCAACCCAACTTGGGTATCGAAACCTGGAATTGACTTAACATACAACATAGGCCTTATCACCGAGGTAGTATCAGATTTTATAATAGCTACTGGAAACTCATAAGCAGCAGTCCCCAAATAAATTTTATCCTGAGACCCCGTATGCTGTTCTTTTGCTGACATGTTGTAATCAAATAAATTTTCTGAAGCAATGCCGACACTGAAACGATCATAGGAGAATTGTAATCCAGGTGCGAACTGAATAATAAAATCATTTGTAGTTTCAAATTGGGGCAATTGTATTTGCGGGTCTCCTTGAAAAGGACGCCCAGTGAACTCCTGTTGATAACCAAATAAATTTAACCCGAAAGTTAAGCTTGCCCTATCATTGAACAAATACTGATAGGCATAGTTCAAAACCCCACCTGTATTCAGAAATACGCCTGTATTATGCTGATAAAACCCTGCCCCTACTGAAGAAGAATTACCTAGTTTACCTGTATAATTGAAAAATAAAGTGGTTGGATCACCATCTATCATTTGCCATTGCCAACGACTCCATATGCCAATTGATTGTGTGTTTTCATAATTTGCGGAAAAGGCCGGATTGAAAATACTTGAATTACTATTGGTAAGATTATGCTGTCTTAAATCTAACGGAAGACCTACCTCCTGCCCTTGTAAAGCAATTACAAAAAACAAAATCAAAAGAGTTAGATGGAATTTTAGCATATACAAAAAAACAAAAAAACCATGGGTTTTACATACTAATTTGAACTATATTTAGTTAGATTAAAAGAAAAGTTTTAACCAAACCAGTTACTGTTTATGAAGGTATTAAAAACTTTATTGATTTTTGTTTTCGTATTAGGGATTATTGGCTGTAAGGATGAGCCAAAAATTGAAGATACTGTTTCGACATTTTATTTTATCAGGCATGCAGAAAAAGACAGGTCTGACGGAGATAATGTTGACCCGGAATTAACACAGGACGGTTTGGGAAGAGCCATGCATTGGGCAGAAATATTGGATGATGTAGCTATTGATGCCATTTACAGTACGGATTACGAACGTACCCAGATGACAGCTGCACCCTCGGCTGTGAAAAAAAACATTACCCTTCAGATTTACGACCTGGGAAATATTGATATTGAACAATTTAAAGCAGAAAACTTAAATAAAAATGTGTTGGTTGTTGGCCATAGTAATACCACACCTGATTTTGTGAACAAAATGATAGGTCAGGAAAAATATGGCCCAATCGATGATCACCAAAATGGAAGTTTATTTATTGTGGAAATTGTCAACGGCATTGCTACCGATATGCGATTGAACTTTAATTGTAATTGCCCGGATTAACAGTAAGGTTTTTCAATTCTATTTTGGATAATAATTCCAATTCTCCTTTTATGAACAGGCTATCAATCTGGTAAATAGATTCATTGTCCTTGGTAGGCTTTAGGTTGTTGTAATCGACAAAACGAATACCTTCTACGATTCGTTCATTGTAGGCTTCCCTAAAACGAAATCCACCATCATTTACATGAAATTCATAAGCCAAATAATCAGGTTTAAATGATTTGGCATTGAACCAATAGATATAGGTATCATCAAAATCATCCCCGCCATTCTCTTGGCTAAATGTCACTTTGATTTTATAGTACTTTTTACCCTTTATAACAATTTCTCCTAAGTATTCCTTGTTTACCGCCTGGTCATTTAAACCATAAGGTAAATAGGCAAAATAATGCACAGAATTGACCGAGTTGGCATATGAATTAGCCAGTGAATCCGGAAGTTGAGCCAATTTTCCTTCAACATATCGTTTAAAGTCGTTGGTAGATTTGATATCTATCAAATCTAAAGTATCGTTCTTCTGAATTCGTTTTAACACCTTCTTTCCGTCAATACGTTCAAGAATATATGTTCTATTCCTGAAATCAAAAGAAACATTGCTAGTTTTATAAAGATCCCCACCACAAACCTCAATGCTCTTATCGACAAGTTCTTGAGCACTAAATTCGGGTGCTTTATGCTGTTTGCACGAAATCATTCCAACCAATAGTACAATCATCAAAGTTCTATTCATATTATTCATTTGTAAAGAGTTCGCAAATGTGTCTTAAACTTTACAAAAATCAACTATTAATTCCATTTTAATGAAATTGCATATAGAATTATTGTTGCTACTTTTGTGGTGTTATGCAGAACAACATTAACATTAAGAATAAAAAAGCCAGGTTTGAATATGAAATTCTGGATACATACACCGCTGGCATCGTATTAGCAGGGACCGAAATAAAATCTGTACGCCAAGGTAAGGCCTCCATCACTGAAAGTTTCTGTGAATTCAATGATCGTGGCGAACTCTTCATAATAAATATGCAAATTGATGAATATTCGCATGCTTCCCACTATAACCATAAACCTAAAGCAGAACGCAAGTTATTATTGCAGAAGCGCGAATTGAGAAAGCTTCATAAAGAAGTGGCTACGAGCGGACTTACTATTATACCCCTAAGTCTATTCCTAAATGAACGGGGCTTGGCCAAAATGAAAATAGCCTTGGCCAAAGGGAAAAAGATTTATGATAAAAGGGAATCCATAAAAGATCGCGATAATAAAAGGGACCTGGATAGAATAAAAAAAAGTTACAATAGATAACTTTTTTAATTGTGGATGGTACTACCCTAGTTCTTATCCTCTAACAACGGAACAAATCGGAAAGCACCCAATTCTTTTTTCTCGAATTCCTTCTCTGATTTTCTAATGTACATTGTCATAATTTGTTCTTCTACTCCTACGGGAATAACCAACCTACCCCCAACTTTCAATTGGGACATAAGCGCCTTGGGAACCTCAGGGGCTCCTGCTGTAACGATAATACTATCAAAAGGAGCCAATTCAGGGAGACCCTTATAACCATCACCAAAAATTACCTTCTTGGGGCGGTACCCCATTTTCTTGAAAAACAAGTTGGTCTTTTTGAACAGTTCCAACTGCCTTTCTATGGTATATACTTTTGCCTTCAATTGTAGAAGAATCGCAGTTTGATAACCGCTTCCAGTACCAATTTCCATAACTTTATGGCCTTGTTCAATCGCTAACAATTCAGTTTGAAAAGCAACAGTGTACGGCTGTGAAATAGTTTGATCAGCAGCTATGGGAAAAGCCTTGTCTTGATAGGCATGGCCCTCAAAACCACTATCCATGAAAAGATGCCTCGGTACAGTTCGTATCGCATCCAAGACTTTAGTATCCTTTATTCCTTTGGCTATCAATACATCAGCCAATTTATTCCGCATTCCGCGATGTTTAAGCGTATCTTTCAAGGGTAATTGCGAAGGTTTGGTTTGAAAAAGCGAAGTTAACAAAGTTTGGCATATGAATTCTAAATCTTGTCGTGACTATCAATAAAACTTTTAAAGTTCAAAACAGATTAACTACCAAACTATGTTTATTTTTGAACAAAATACTATAAATGCTTAGAGTTGGAGTCCTGGGAGCAGGACATTTAGGAAAAATTCATCTTCGTTTGCTAAACGAATCCCCAAAATATGATTTAACTGGTTTTTATGACCCAGATGAAATAAATGGGAAAAAGGTTGCTGCAGAATTTGGGTACCGTTATTTTGATAACATCAATGAACTTATTAATACGGTAGATGTTGTGGATATTGTCACCCCTACACTTTCGCACTACGATTGCGCCAAAAAGGCTATGGAAAAGGGGAAACATGTATTTATTGAAAAGCCTATTACCAATACAATTGAAGAAGCCGAGGAACTGTCGATGCTAGAAAAAAAACATTCGGTCAAAGGTCAAGTTGGGCATGTAGAAAGATTCAATCCCGCATTCATTTCAGTTAAGGATAAGATTCAGAATCCTATGTTTATTGAGACGCATAGACTAGCGGAGTTCAATCCGAGGGGAACCGATGTCCCGGTTGTATTGGATTTGATGATACATGATATCGACGCCATTCTCAGTGTAGTGAATTCCGAAGTGCGACAAATTAATGCAAGTGGTGTATCGGTAATAAGTAATTCGCCTGATATCGCCAATGCCCGAATTGAATTTGAAAATGGATGTGTCGCGAACCTTACTGCTAGCCGAATTTCGTTGAAGAATATGCGGAAATCGCGATTCTTTCAAAGGGACGCCTATATTTCAGTGGATTTTCTGGAAAAAAAGGTGGAAGTAGTAAAAATGAAAGATGCGCCAGAAACTCCTGGGGATTTCGATATGATATTACAAAATGCCGAAGGAATTAAAAAGCAGATATATTTCGAAAACCCCAATATTAAGGCAAATAATGCCATACTTGACGAACTCGAAACTTTTGCAGATGCCATAAACAACAACGGTACTCCTGTCGTGACCTTACATCAAGGAACACAAGCCTTAAAGGTTGCTTTACAGATTATTGAATCATTCTAGAAAAATTTAAAATGAAGAACATCGCAGTAATTGGAGCTGGTACCATGGGCAACGGAATTGCCCATGTATTTGCACAAAATGGATATAAAGTGAACCTCATTGATATTTCTGAAGAATCTTTGGTACATGGGCTTGCTACGATTACAAGGAACTTGGATAGAATGATTGCCAAGGAGAAAATCAGTACTAGCGATAAAGAAAATACGCTTCAAAACATTAGCACGTATACAGCATTATCCACAGGGGCCTCATATGTAGATTTGGTAGTTGAAGCGGCATCAGAACAATTAGATCTAAAACTAAAGATTTTTAAAGAACTTGATACCCTATGTACGGCAAGTACTATTTTGGCCACCAATACCTCATCAATCTCCATTACACAGATTGCAGCAGCTACCAAAAGACCTGAAAAGGTAATCGGCATGCATTTTATGAATCCGGTTCCTATAATGAAGTTAGTTGAGATTATTCGTGGCTATAACACCTCGGACGAGACCACTAGGACCATAATGGAACTGTCGGAGAAATTAGGTAAAACACCGACTGAGGTGAACGACTATCCTGGGTTTGTTGCCAATAGGATATTAATGCCAATGATAAACGAAGCCATTGAAGCCCTATATAATGGTGTAGCCGGGGTAAAGGAAATTGATACTGTAATGAAATTAGGTATGGCCCACCCTATGGGGCCGCTGCAATTAGCCGACTTTATTGGCCTGGATGTTTGCTTGTCAATTCTAAATGTGATGTATGGCGGATTCAAAAATCCGAAATATGCACCTTGCCCCTTACTTGTCAATATGGTTATGGCTAAAAAACTTGGGATTAAATCCGGTGAGGGATTTTATGATTATTCAGAAACCAAGAAAGCTGAAAACATCTCCCCACAATTCAAATAAATTAAATGGCTGTAATAAAACCTTTTAAAGCTGTTAGACCCACAAAAGACAAAGTTGCATTCGTTACTTCGAGATCTTATCAGGAGTATTCGAAAAAAGAATTGGATGCAGTTTTGAGCTTTAATCCATTTTCATTTTTACAAATTATAAATCCAGGTTTTAAATTCGACAAAAAGGTTTCTGGCCATGAACGATTCAAAATGGTTCGTAATCGTTATTTGGAGTTTTTAGAGGACAATATTTTCTTGAAAGACAGCAGGGACAGTTTTTATATATATCAGGTTGAAAAAAACAATTTCAATTGTTGTGGCATTTTTTGTGCAACAAGCGTCCAGGATTATCGGGATGATGTCATTAAAAAACATGAAGATACCCTTAGCCAACGTGAAGAATTATTTGCAAAATACCTGGATACCGTTGAGTTTGATGCTGAACCCGTATTAATGACCTATTCGGATAAAAGTTCTATTGAAGCTATAATTGCTAAAGAGAAAGAAAATGAACCGGAATACTATTTTACTACCCCAGATAAAATTAAGCATTCGCTTTGGGTAGTTTCAAATAGTGAAACTACGAAAGCATTACAAATAGAATTTAAGAGTGTCAATGCACTATATATTGCTGATGGCCATCATCGATGTGCTTCCTCGAATTTATTGGCAAGTATGTCCGAGAAAAGTAATTCGAACCATACGGGCAAGGAGCCCTATAACTATTTTATGAGTTATTTGATTCCAGAGTCCGAAATACGGATTTATGAATTCAATCGCATGGTCAGGGATCTAAACGGATTGACAAAGGAAGGGTTCCTTATAAAATTAGATGCTTTTTTCAGGATAGAGAAGAAAGGAAATGTATTGTACAAACCCTCTAAGAAGCATCATTTCAGCATGTACCTAGATGGGGATTTCTATTCGCTCTTTCTTAGAAGAAAAGTATATCGATTTACAGATGAATTAAGCAAACTAGACACTCAAATTCTTTATAAAACTGTTTTAGAACCCATTTTGGGAATAACAAATTTACGTACGGATAAAAGAATACAGTATGGTTATGGCAAACACAATGTTATTAAAATGAAAGATGAGATCGATAATGGAAAATTCACCGTTGGCTTTAGTCTTGTTCCCCTTGACATTAACGAAATAAAGGGCATAGCCGATGCGGGATTGGTAATGCCGCCAAAAAGCACCTATATAGAGCCAAAGCTTAGAAGTGGTATGGCCATTTATGAGTTTTAAATTAAACCCAACATGTCTATAGCAACAAAACTTCAAACGATTAAAAAATCATTGGCTGATAATATTACCCTGGTGGCCGTATCAAAAACAAAGCCCAATGAAGACATTTTGAAGGCCTATAAAGCTGGTCACAAGATTTTTGGGGAAAATAAGATTCAGGAATTGGTCCAAAAATGGGAGGCCTTGCCAAAAGATATTCAGTGGCATATGATTGGCCACGTGCAGCGTAATAAAGTCAAATATATGGCTGAATTTGTTTCAATGATCCACGGGGTTGATAGTCTTAAACTGTTAATGGAAATAAATAAGCAGGCCAAAAAACATAATCGGAAAATAAACTGCTTGCTACAGATTCATATAGCTAATGAAGACACTAAATTTGGTCTAGAAGAGTCTGAATTGTACGCTATTATAAATTCCGAAGAATTCAAACAGCTTGAGAATATCAAGATTGTTGGTCTAATGGGGATGGCCACTTTTACAAGTGATGAAGTCCAAATCCGGAAAGAATTCAAACATTTAAAACGCGTATTCGATCACTTAAAGAAATTATTAGCAGATGTATCTATCTTGTCAATGGGAATGAGTAGCGACTTTTCTATCGCAATAGAAGAAGGAAGTACTATGGTACGCATAGGAAGTAGTATCTTTGGGTCGAGGAACTATTCCACTTAACAAAATTATTATTGAAGAAGATTGATGTATACGATACTGGACATAGAAACTACTGGAGGAAAATATAATGAGGAAGGTATCACGGAAATTGCTATTCATAAGTTCGACGGCCATACGGTAATAGATAAGTTCATAAGTCTTGTTAATC
>JAAETN010000722.1 GCA_024228355.1 Maribacter sp.
GACGAATGTATTTGAAGTAATAACAAGATCAAAGTCATTTTTACTGCCATCTTGAAGATGAATCCAGTTTCTATCCATGATATTCGGATTCACTTTTACACACTTACCACTCAATTGAATAGTATGACCTTCATACTTTTTCGGGTCCTTGACCAATTCGGCGATCTTAATTGACCCTTTGTGTTCCACAATCTTATCGGTATGGGTAGGAATATCTTCTTTTTGGGCGATTGGTGCATTTTTCTGAACGTTGGTATTCAAATCACTGACATGCCTGGAATGGTCTTGGGATACCAAATTAGAAATCAAATAAATAGTATCGAATACTTTGTTGTATTCCTTGCTTTCAAAATTGGTTTTAAGAAGCCCCCCACGATAAAAATAAGTTTCCCCTTTCTTAATTTCTTGCTTTCGCGTGGCAATCCAAAATTTTGACCCCTCCTCTGATACATTTAGATAAACATATCTCGTTGCCGGTAAAACCTCATTTATCGAAACCGTATGCAAATCATTGGAAAAAGATTGTTGGGTACTTGTTATGACCTGTGTGGATGGATCAGGCGTAAAAATTCCACTTTTTTGAGTTTTTTCTTGCTCTTTTGTAGACTGAATTACTTTAGGCCCATTATTGCAGGCCACCAACATTGAAGAGCATATTGAGACTAAAACCAATCTATTTATTTGGTGCATTTTTGTTTGATTTTAAAAACGTTGTATAATTCTTGAGTATATTCGAACATTATTTTCGTCATTAAAGGTAGAAAGTTCTCCAGAGATACTGACTAACAATTTTCGATTGATGTTGTACGAAAGATTAGTGCCGAAATAGTGTTGTTCCAATGATTCTATACCACTTGTATA
>JAAETN010000723.1 GCA_024228355.1 Maribacter sp.
AGAAGCAGGGTCTTTAACACATCAAATTAAAAAGGGGATTATTCCTTCCCTGATTCTTTGGGGACCGCCAGGTACCGGTAAAACAACCCTGGCAAATATCATTGCCAATGAAAGCCAAAGACCATTTTATACTTTGAGTGCTATAAACAGTGGTGTCAAGGATATTAGGGAAGTAATTGGGAAAGCAAAGCAAAGTGGTGGCCTTTTCACCTCAAAAAACCCGATTTTGTTTATTGATGAGATTCATAGATTTAGTAAATCGCAACAAGATTCGTTATTAGGGGCAGTTGAAAAGGGATGGGTTACCCTAATCGGGGCAACTACGGAGAATCCAAGCTTTGAAGTTATACCTGCTTTATTGTCTCGCTGTCAAGTGTATATTCTAAATGCTTTTGGTAAGAAAGATTTAGAGGCGCTACTCTCAAGAGCAATGAAACAGGATGATTATCTGAAATCAAAAAAGATTACACTAAAGGAAACCGAGGCTTTATTACGATTATCAGGTGGTGATGGGAGAAAATTATTGAACATCTTCGAATTGGTCATAAATTCTGAAGAAACTGATGCAATTACCATAACGGACGAATTGGTTTTATCGAAAGTTCAGAAGAACACCGTTCTCTATGATAAAACAGGTGAACAACATTATGATATAATTTCGGCCTTTATAAAGTCAATTCGGGGTAGTGACCCAAATGGTGCCGTGTATTGGTTGGCAAGAATGATCGAAGGTGGGGAAGATGTAAAATTCATTGCGCGTAGAATGCTTATTTCTGCTTCTGAGGATATAGGAATGGCTAACCCAACGGCATTGGTCATAGCAAATAATGCCTTTCAGGCCGTTACAGTTCTTGGTTATCCTGAAGCGCGGATTATTTTAAGCCAATGTGCAATTTATCTGGCAACATCGGCAAAGAGCAATGCCAGTTATATGGCAATTAAAAATGCCCAACAAACCGTTAAACAGACAGGGGATTTATCCGTTCCATTACCTTTGAGAAATGCCCCAACCAAATTGATGAAGGATTTAGGTTATGGCAAGGAATACAAATATGCCCATGAGTATGAAAACAACTTTGTCGAGGAGGAATTCTTACCTGAAGATCTTTCTGGAACCAGCTTTTACACACCAGGTAAAAACCAACGTGAAAATGCCATTAGCGATTTCCTGAATAAACGATGGAAAGGAAAATATGATATTTAGAACTTAATGTTCAATTCTTCAGTTTTCAAGGTATTTCCAGAATAATATTCAAAATACCATTTACCATCCTTCTTATACACCACCCCATTATCCTTGTCATGCTTAACCGTATAAACATTTGGCATTGAGGTTTTATATAATTTTAAACGAATTTTAGGTGCGTTATCTACAAGTTGAAAACCATTGGGTATTTCCTGGGCGTAAAGGATGTTCGAATCATTGTTATCCCCAACGACGATTTCTTTGGAAACCTGCTCGGCTTTTTCGATTTTAGAATCAACAGGTTCTTTGCTTTTATAAACTTGTTCCTCTGGCGTTGCAACCTGTTTTACAACAACTTCGTCCACAATGTTTTTTGGTTCCTTTTTCTTTTCCATACGCTTCACGTCATTTTTAAAACTGATGGTAACCGGTTCATTATTCTTTTCCTTCGGAGCGTACACATAATCCAAGGCCGCTATTGTAGCAAAAGCCTCTTTTATGGATTCCCTATAAGCTCCCTCAAATTCTTTGATCTTACTGCTCCCCGTAAGGGTAGTTAAAATTACCTGTGAAGAACAATCCTTCAATACTAGAGCGCTTTTTGTGGTAAACATTGAAGATTCATTATTTATTGATACAAGAAGACCTAGACAACGATTGCTATTCAAATCTTCAGGCAATGCATCCTCATATACAGTATTATAACCTTTTTGTACAAATAAATGTTTTATCAATGTACTGGTCTTATATTGATTTTCTTTTTTAAAGGCATCAAATTTCTTAGGTACAATAATATATTTATATTCATTCAAACTGACTTGGGGATATCCACTGAAAACAGTCAACACAAAGAGAAGAAGAAAAAGATTTTTCATAGAATTATAACATCATTTCTTTTCCCAAGATATGATATTTAATCCGAATTGAAAAGAAGCATAATTACTAGCTGCAATATTCCTATAAGCCAATAAATTATCGGCCATAAGATATAGATTCACAGGACCTGCCTGAAAGTTCACACCTAAACCAATATTCGATAAAGTGAACTTATCGGCTGTATATGTGGTTTTCAATGCCATGAAATTCCCAAATCTTCTTTGGTAAAATGCGGTAATCGCGCTTTGGGGTCCTCTTGGTCTGTTGATAACGTACAGCTGCCCCCCTACACTATTCCTATATTTAGTAATATTGTTGCCCCCACCAGAACTCATATAATCACAATCGCAGTCAGCCGGACCTTCACTTGGTTCGCCAAAATTATAGCGTAAGGATGCATATAATTGAGTTGGTCTAAAGGTCAAGTAGCTATTCGTTGTCTCTTCAAAAGGAATAAATGCCTCAATTTCATCAACCAGGCTTTCCCAATAGTCTTGATCAGGATCTAACAGCGCATCTGGCAAAATTATCTCAATGCCTTCAATGGTAGCATCCCCTTTTAATGAGAAGTTTTCAATTTCGTTGGTATGATATATGAGCCCTAAATCCAACAAACTACCGGTCAAAACA
>JAAETN010000724.1 GCA_024228355.1 Maribacter sp.
AGATCCGCCATGGCGGTCATGCCAGAGGCAGATCCGCTGTGGCGGAGAGGCAGGTCTGTCCTTCGGCACGACATCGTGCCCCTACGGAATACAAGCTGGCTTTTAAAGAAAAAACCTGAATTCTTAATTCGATGTCCAACGTTCATTATTCGATATTTTATTTTCCACTAATTTTTTTGTGTATTTTGTGCATCTTTGCGGCTGAACACTTTTGGCATAAAAAAAAAGCCTCACTACAAAAGGCGTGCACGCATGCACTCTTTTAATAGTAAGGCTTTCTATTTAAATCTAAAACTCTTATATACTATTTCTCTTCATTTTTCTTCTTCATCCTACGCCTTGCCGCTCCACCTGCAAGACCAACCAGGCCTATTCCGAGCAGGGCAATGGTTGATGGCTCAGGTACGCCAGCTGCCGGATCTGGACCACCGGGGTCACGACTGATGACAAAACGGCCATTAATAACATCATTACCGCAAGAATACGTAAAATGCGAGTCAACAGTAATCGATCCACCTGCTAGATCCAACAAATCAGTAGCATCGAATTTAGCAATTCTGAAATAACTGGTATCGTTATTGACATTGATGAACTCAGAGCCAGCATCATTGGCATCAGCAAGTGGAGTAGCAGCATCTAAGACACCACCATCCATTGCAAATGGCGCTGCTGTCTCACCACTATTTCCCGAATTTAGCGTATCACTATTCCACGCTACATTTTTGTACAAACCTTCTTGGTCTTGATTACCGGCCCCTATACCTACATTGTCATAATCTATATCTTTCGTCACTAACCCAAAATCATACGCTTGTTCAAAACCAGTACCCGCACCCAAATTGACATTACCGTCAAACGACAACGCAAGATCCCCTGCGTAATATTTATTGCGATTCCGTCCTCCATCCAGCCCATCAACCAGATCAAATCTTGATTGCAGACCTATCGAAACCACTTCGCTAACTGTATCAAACTTATAATACAAATATTCTAAATCATACGTGCCATCATTTCCAGCGGGATTATCGCCAATATCATTTGTTAACAGTGACCAACCATTAGCAGCATTACTAAATTCTGATACTGCTGTTGCCCATACACTGGAGCAACACATCATCATTACAACGATACCTGCCAATACTCCTATAATACTCTTATTTCTATTCTTCATAAACCCCTCTCCTCTCCTTTCCTTTCTAAAGTAAAACTAAATATTATCTTGAAGATGCAAACTTTCCTTAGACACGTCTTAATAACAATGCCATTTTTTATTTTTCAGGTTTGGCATGATAAACGTTTGCTTTTCATTTGTCAAGTCTGTTTTTGGATTTTTTTTATATTCACTGTTTTTTTTAACCAACTACCGCAGTAGAAACACAAACTGCGTGCCAACACCATATTTCTTCCAAAACAGCAGACTGCTTACAGCACTAACATGTTGATATAAAACAGTATAGCAAACAGATAAAACTGCTTTAATTGGTAAATATTTTGCATGCTGTACTTAACTGATTTGGGGGATTTCCCCCCAGAAAACCTGAGAAACCAGTCTGGGATTTTCTTGTATTCCCTTAAACTACAACAGTTTAAGGAAAACAATTCGACAGAAACCACATATGGGGCAATAAACCAATTTTTACCAAAAAATCCACATGCTTATAGGATTAAAAAATCAAAATATCGAATTATGAATTTAACATAAGCAATACCGTGTTCCTCTCTTTCGAGAGGATTCCAAAAAAACCTTACACTTCCTGACCCCTTGGTTTTACGATGCCACAAAAACCTGTTGCATTTTAGCGCTTATTATTTTACCATGCCTCCTTTTAAAACCAATCATCTATCACCAAAACATAGCACGGTGTAGCCGCAACCAAGTTCGAAGTGACTAAAAGTGATCTAAAGTGCCTAAAGCCATGAAGTCGGAATATACATTTTCTCTATCAGAAATGGCAGTAGCAGCTCAACTCTTCTTCAAAAAAAGAAGAATTTACAGAGTAATACTATGTAAGTTTCTAGATGCAACGAAAGTTCAAGTAGCATACCAATAAGAAAAGAAGATTAAAATGCCATTAAGCCTCTTAAACGAAGAACAGTTAAACGCCGCTACTGCTAATCATGGACACAAC
>JAAETN010000725.1 GCA_024228355.1 Maribacter sp.
AGGCCACCATTTGCCTTCGGCGTAAAATTCTGCCCAACAGTGGTAGCCATCGATGCCTCCTTCATTGCGATCTGAAGGTATTGAAGCCCCAACTGCAAATCGAGAAGGTATTCCTGCCGATCTGGCCAGCGAGATGAACAAGGAATGAAACTCCGTGCAATTGCCCGTAAGGGCATCGCAGGCGTAAACGGCATCACCAGTGCCATACTTGCCCGCCTTTATATAACGCATATTATCGATTACATAATCATACAAAGCCCTTGCCTTCATGATAGTGCCCTCATTTCGTTTCTGTCCGATAATTGAATCTGCCAGAATTTGAAACCGATCGCCGACAGGCATCAGTAAACTGGCATCCAAGTATTTTGTCGGCGAAGAATCTTCCTCATATGGATTTTTTTCTTGCCGCTTCACATTGTAAACGAGTTCCAATTTCTTTCCACTATGTTCTGGGGAAAGTTCCATATATAATATGGTATTCCCATAGTTCTTCTCATCGAGCATTCGATGTTCAACAGGAGCATCAAGCTTGGCTAGTTCAACTGTTTGAAAGCGATCACTCTGCGGAACGGGAATCCACATTTTTGCCGATTCCTTAATTTCCGGTAGGGTAACCTCATAATGAAATTCAAAGCTGTCTTCCCCCTCGACCACGCCCAACAAATCTGATGATGCGTTTTTGATCGGCCTCCTATACCAAGTCTTGTCCTTACGTTGTTTCCAAGTGTAAAAAGGTTTGCCGTTAAGCTTGTGCAAGGTCGTTTCGGTAACGCTCATGTTACCTGGGTCACCTTCCAAGAAAAAATCCACATCGTATACATCCCCACTTACATCGGCGAGATCAACACATGCAAAATGTCGTCGAGGGCCTAAATTTGAAAGGTATTCGGTATGTACACGTACCAATTGTAGACGTAGATCTTCCCCATCAGCAGTCATATTAAAATACCCACCCCCCTCTTCTACCTTTTTGTCGATATTGGCTTTAATGCCAGCCTCTATATCGGCGGTAACTACCTTGGGAATGTTTTCTTTAGCAAGTGGTTTTTCTTCTTTTTTCTCTTTTGTCCCTGTATTGCAGGCCATTGCCAAAGCAAGTGCGAAGAGATAAATGATACGTGGGTTCTTCATTTTATGATCAGATTAAGATTTGTATGAAATTACGTTAATTCCGTTGCTTTCTTAATACCTACATATCCACAGATAGTTACTTAGGAATTTAGGTGTACTCATTATGTAAGCTTAGGTTGCACTTTTTTTGATTTACAGTCTAGCACCAAGCGAATAAACAGATTCCACAAACTTTATTGTCCTATTTGGTATTCAATTCATCTACATGCAACATATAGGTGGCAATAGCATTAAGTTCTACATCTGAAATGTCTTTTAAAAACCCATCGATATTGGCTTGCATAATGGCCACTTGACTCGCGGTGGTGTCCACGATAGGATGGGTTTTACCCTTTAAAAAAGCAACGATATCGCCGTTTTTCTCTTTATAAACAGTCATGATCTCGATGACAGAAGGACCATCTTTTTGTTGATCTACAGCATGGCAGGTAATACATGTTTTTTCAGAGAACAACCTATTACCAAGAAAAATCTGGGAGTCCTTGCTCAATTCCGGGCGAGCAGGTACCCCATTATCCTTGACTCCTTCTGCTTTCTTTGCCCTATTGCAGCCACAAACCATAAGAAACAGAATAAAAATTGAAACTAAACGCATTTTTTAGTAATTAGTGATACCACAACTAAATATAATAAAAATGGTGATTTAAATAATTAAAAGTTTTTGGAAATTATATACCTATGAAAACCAAACCAATTTTTTATTTCAATTCTTGTTCTGGCTTTCTCAATCGTCTTACATATCTCTTGCAAAAATCAAAAGACCGACAATAAACATGAATCCTACCGTGCCGTCGACGACATCAGGGTTGTGCTGAATGTATTTTTTACCAGCGTATTGTTCGACCGCACTTCGAGGGTTCCCTTCAAAAGCCGTTTTGTAGAAGGCAATGGCATTCTCCTTGTTCTTTTCTATATACATTGGATAAGTTTTTATAAGGTAACAATAACTTTACCAACGGTTATTCCACTTTCCAATAGAAGATGGGCATCTCCCATATTTTCAAAAGGAAACGTTTTTGAAACATGCGGTTTTAGTGCTCCGCTTTCCATTAAACTATTAAGCGTATTCATATCTTCTCCGTTAGATTGTACCAACAAAGGTGAAACAATAATGTGGTGTTTTCCCGCTTGCTCCAGTACTTCTTCGGTAACATGATTTGCCAGCAGGCAGATAATTGAACCTCCTTCCTTCATTACCTGTAGCGATTTCAACAACACTTCTCCTCCAATTGGGTCTAGAACAAAATCTATATTGGTTGCAATTTCTTCAAAGGCTTGGGTACGATAGTCAATATGTTCATCCACACCCAAGGACATTACAAAATCCTTAGTTTTAGCAGAACTCGTGGTAATTACGTAAGCACCCAATGCTTTGGCTATTTGGATGGCAAAATGCCCTACACCTCCTGATCCTCCATGGATCAATACCCTATCATCTTTTTTAACTCTTGTTTCTAATACCTGTAAGGCGGTAAGTGCGGCCAAGGTAGTAGCTGC
>JAAETN010000726.1 GCA_024228355.1 Maribacter sp.
GGCTAAGAGCAATGGAAAAGTTATTTCTAATAATGTCAGGGCCTTGCCAAAATTGACAGATTTACCAAGAAAAGACTATGAAATCTTTGACTTTCAGAAGATGATCGATTCAGAAGGTGGTTGGGTCCGCATGATGACCTCCAGAGGCTGTCCGTTCAAATGCACATACTGCTTTAACCACTCAATTGTAGAACGTTATAAAGATGAAACCAGCAGTAGTACAAAAGATCTGAATTATATTAGAAGGCATTCAGTTGATGATATAATTGATGAAATTGAGTATTTACTAAATAAATATAATAATATTACAACATTTATATTTGATGATGATGTGTTTACTTCCAGTAAGACATATCTCAAGGAATTCTGTGAAAAGTATCAAAAGGCAGTAAAAGTTCCTTTCGTCGCCAATGCACATATAAGAGCATTTGATGATGAAAGGGCAAAAATGCTAAAGGACGCGGGGTGTATGATTATTAAGTTTGGGTTGGAGAGTGGAAGCGAAAGGATCAGAAAAGATATTCTTAAACGCCCAATGACTAATGAAGACATAATCCGCGCCTTTGAAAGCGCCCACAAATTCGACCTTCACACTTCAGCATTCGTTATGTTTGGACTTCCGCATGAAACAAGGGAAGAGATCCTTGAAACAGTAAAGTTGCTCGGCACAATAAAACCCGGTCGCTTCAGATGGTCTATTTTTTATCCATTTCCCAGGACGGTGGCCTATGAAATAAGCAAAAAAGGTAATTTTATTAATTTTGATAAGATGAATGCCCTTGACAACTTCACAGATGATACTTGTCTGGATTTTGGTGAAGAACATAATCTTTTCGTTGCAAAGTTACAACGGACTCTTCCCTGGTATGTAAATATGTATTGCAATGATTCTTCGAAGGAAATGTACTCAATATTAATAAATACGATTGAAAAGATTCCGTCTGATGTATGGGAAAACATAAAGGATTTTACCATGCCATTTGACAAAGAGATTTCAAAGCAGTTAAAACAGGCTAATGTGGAGCATTACGCGATTAAATATAATTCATTTACTGCGGTCAATTCAAAATGGGACAGATGATTAAGGCAAACAAGATTCTTGTCCGGTCTCCTAATTGGGTTGGTGATGTTGTAATGGCAACTCCTGCATTCAGGTGTATCAGAGAGAACTTCCCAGATGCACACATAACGTTACTGATTAAGGGTGGGTTGAGAGGAATAATTGATGGTTCTTCATGGTTTGATGAGGTTATAGAACTGGAAACTAAGGCAGGAAAGAGTAAAAACGGATTTCTTTTTCCACGGACAGTTTTCGGTGGTAATAAGAAGAAGTACCTGAGTCTAATCAGCAAGATCAGAGCGGAAGGATTTGATTTAGGGTTTTTATTTACAAATTCATTCAGTTCTGCGCTTATGGTACGGCTGGGCGGAGTGAAGAGACGCGTTGGATACAATCGGGA
>JAAETN010000727.1 GCA_024228355.1 Maribacter sp.
AGGTAATCCAAATGAAGGCTATATCGCTTTTAAAGATGCTTTAAATATAAGTGCTGATGAAAAAATACTTAAGGCAATAAAGCAACTTATAGAGACAAAACCAGAATGGCTGGGGTTGGGATGGTGGTTCTCTGGTATATTGTCAAAAACTCATTTCCATCAATTTATATTTTGCATACTTTTAATTATAGAGTGTGCCATATGCATTCCTTGTTTACTTTATTTCCTTAATTGTTTGCCGATTAAATCATTTTGGATAATTACGTTAGTTTCTCTCGCAGGCTCATCAGTTATAGGCATGTTAATAATAAACTCAAAAGCATTATTTGGAATAATGCTTATTGAAATCCCGATCTTAATGTTGATTTTTCCACTCATTTTATTATTCACCAAAAGATTTTTAAAAGTATCAATAGAGGATTTTTCAAGAATACGAGAGATCTGGATAACGTGCATTCTTGTTCTCATTTTTATTTTATTCTATAGAAACGTAATAAGTATTAGCACTCCATTGGGAGAGTTAAAAATGCCTGAGATTAAGTCAACACCCGAAATTCAAATGTCTGGGCTTAATGTGGTACCGGAAATTCCAATGCCTGGTTATAGGGCTAGATGAGGTGAATCTGATATGGGTGTAAAGGGGTCACCCATTAGTAGGCTCCCGTCAAGCACAAAAAACCTCCCTTACACGAATAAAATGAAATTTTTTTTTCGTGTTATTACTTTTAATGATAACAGGGATTTTAGATTGAGAGCTTTTGTAAGAAGACTATGCGTATCTAGCGTCTATCCATCACTAGCACATCCGTATAGTCTTAAAAGCGATAAACTCAATCTACTACAATTCAAATCTGTGTTACCAATAACCATTCAAAGTTTTCAAAACCTTAACACATCATCCACACCCTTATTTTCAGTGTTCTTAGATACGGATTACCTTCCCGCTCCAGTCACCCATCCGGTTCCAGGCTTTCGTTCGAGTTTATCCTTGCGGAAGTAAACTCGTCGCCCCTGGCAAATTCATGCCCCAGAAAATCCTCGGTTCCATGTTCGCCGCGGCGAATCTGCCTCAGGCATGACGTGTGTCCAAGTGATTTTTACAAATCTAATGGCTCTATGTCCAGACCCTCGTGGCTCACAGCACCTGCCCGACTACGTCATTCAGGCGGGTGGGCAG
>JAAETN010000728.1 GCA_024228355.1 Maribacter sp.
CAATATACTGGATAACAAAAATAATTTCTTTTTCATTTGTTTACTTCTCTCGAAAAAATAGAAAAAAATAAATCAATCCACGTCTTCGGAATTCTTAAATATTAAACCAAGGTGTCTGCAATATGTACTTAATGTTAAACATCAGCCTTAAAGCAATCTTCACAAGTACTCCCATCATCATTAATAACAGACTCATCGTGATATTGTACCTGATAAAACCAAGCTGTTTAGCAAATTTCCAGAAAGCAATTGCAGGTATTAGCATCCCAAACCCAAAATAGATAAGAAGAGCAAAAATACCCAACCAGTTAGGTAGGCTCATCAATGGCGGAGGGGTTGGGAAGTCAAAACTCCATGTTTCCCATGGCCAGAAAAATGCCCAGAACGGCCCCCTCATGTATGTACCCACTATTATGAGAAGATACCAGAAAATGAAGCCAAACAAGAAAACGGTCATCGCAAATTTTCGTTCCTTGAAACAGTAACCTCCATTCCCCTTAGGATTGACATCTATATATGGAATCGCCATTAAACCAACAATTATAATACTTGGAACCACAACACCTGCAATCCATGGATCAAAATAGACAAGGATTTCCTGTAATCCCAAAAAGTACCATGGTGCTTTTGCCGGATTCTCAGGTTCTCCCGGATTGGCAAGTTCCCTTAGTGGAGCATCAACATAATATGAATAAACGAGCAATATAACTGTACATAGAATTGCCGCTATAAACTCCTTCGCTACCAG
>JAAETN010000729.1 GCA_024228355.1 Maribacter sp.
GAGGTGCGTTTGGCTCCTATACTCACAGTGGAGATGCGCCTAAATATATTTTTGAGACTATGGAACATGTGTTCAAAATGAAAATGACTCAGCTGGGTTCCTTTAACCTATTGGAGCACTTGGTTGAAACTGCAGAGGGAATGAAGGCATGTCAGGATTATGGAAAAACTATCGGTATTCAGCCTAGCTAGCGATTAATGAACGTTAACAAAACACATAAATGACGCATTTGCCATTGGATAGCAGATGCTTAAGAACCATATTTACAACTATGCATTAAAAGATTTCTGATATAAAAGAAGATACCAAAAATGAAAGTCGTTAAAGTCAATAGACCTCATGAGCAGAGTTTAATTCAAGAAGTACCTCTGATGAGTGCTCAAATACTGGAAGATATTTTAAGTAAAGCTCACCAGTTGTTTTTAAATACTGCAAAATGGCTACCAGCTTATAGACGGATAGAAATTTTAGAAAAAGCTGCTCAAATAATGACTGAGCGTATTGATAAGCTGACTAAAATTGCTGCTCAAGAAGGTGGCAAACCCTATCAAGACTCAAAAGTAGAAGTCTTAAGGGCTATTAACGGA
>JAAETN010000730.1 GCA_024228355.1 Maribacter sp.
TTACCCATACCATTTGGGAATCGGTCTGATTTCGACTGCATAAGAATTGATGTTGAAGCAATGGCAGAAGCACAAAGAAAAATAACCTTGGCCTTGAATTCAAAGGTTTCTTTGGTTTCCCTATCAATAACTTTAACTCCCATTGCTTTTTTAGTATTCGGATCATAGATGACCTCATGAACAATTGAGTCAGGTCTTAGGGTCATATTTCCTGTACGTTCAGCGGCTGGCAAGGTTGAGGATAAACTGCTAAAATAAGCTCCAAAAGGGCAACCTCTAATACAACGATCTCTAAATTGGCATCTTAGTCTGCCCTCAAAATACGTATCGCTATTAATATGGGCAATTCGACCACCAGTTATTACCCTATCATTAAAATTTTCGGCTACTTTTTCACGAACATGCTGTTCCAGACAATTCAATTCCATCATGGGTTCAAATTGCCCATCAGGTAATTGTTCTAATCCCAATTTTTCACCGGTAACTCCAATGTAGGATTCTACCTTATCATACCATGGTGAAATATCCTTGTATCTTACCGGCCAATCAACAGCTATACCTTCTATTGCATTTGCCGTAAAGTCAATTTCACTGAACCTATAGCTATGTCGACCCCATTGTAAGGAACGACCCCCAACATGGTACCCGCGCATCCAATCAAATCTCTTGGTTTCGTTGTAAGGATGTTCAAGATCATTTACAAACCAATCGGCACTTGCTGCTTTGGTTGTATAATTGGTTCTGCTTTGTTTTTGCTGTTTGGCGATCATTTCTTTTGTAGGTTGTCCACCATTTGGAAAATCCCAGGGATCCATATGGGCTGTGGTATAGTCTTTAATGTGTTCCACCATTCTTCCTCGTTCAAGGACCAAAGTCTTCAAGCCATTTTCACATAATTCCTTTGCAGCCCATCCACCACTAATACCTGTACCAACAACAATCGCATCATACGAATCTTGTTCGTCGTTGTAATAAAACTTACCCATACATTAATTTGTTTACCCTTTAAATGTATTAAATATTAAATAAATTTTCTACATTTAATAATTCTGGGAAGCCCATAATAGGGCACTCAATCGTTGTAGTGCAATCATATCCAAAAATAAACATTGATCTTAATTAAAATGAAAACCAAAAATGTCCTCAAAAAAGGCAATTTACTTGCCTTAACACTTATTGTCGCAGTACTTTTTTCTTGCAAGGAAACCAAAAAAGAGCATGCTAAAGAAGTAAATGCCTCAGAAATGAAGGCTGATACTTCGGAACCGTTTTTTGAATTGTCTTTGGCACAATGGTCAATCCATAAAATGATTCGCAATGACGGAGTTGATCCTTATTCATTTGCTGAGAAAGCGAAAGCTTGGGGATTTACAGGATTGGAATATGTTAGCCAATTGTACAATCCGGAATTAGAAAAAGCCAACTATTCACCAGAGGCCATGGCAGCTTTTGTAGAAAAATCAAATGCAGAAGCAAAGAAATATGGATTGAAAAATGTACTGATTATGATCGATGGCCAAGGCAATTTGGCAGTTAAAGATGCGGCAGAAAGAAGAGCAGCTGTTGAAAGGCACTTTAAATGGGTTGATGCAGCCGCCGCAATGGGATGTCATTCCATTCGTGTAAATCTGGCAGGAAGTGATATTCCAGAGGAATGGATGGCAAACTCTATTGATGGTCTCACGCAATTAGCCACTTATGCGAAGGATAAGAATATTAATATTATTGTAGAAAATCATGGGGGCCTATCATCAAACGGAGCTATGCTTGTAGAAGTCATGACAAAGGTGAATATGGGCAATTGCGGTACGCTACCGGATTTTGGTAATTTCTGTATAAAACGCTCGCCAACAGGTTGTGAAGAGGAATATGATAAGTATAAGGGTATTAAGGAGTTAATGGTGCATGCAAAAGCGGTAAGTGCCAAGGCGAATGATTTTGACGAAGCAGGTAATGAGAAAGAGATAGACTATGTAAGGATCCTACAAACTGTTAAAGATGCTGGCTATTCAGGTTTTATCGGTGTGGAGTATGAAGGAAGTACTCTAAGCGAGGAAGATGGAATAATCGCCACCCGCGAATTGTTACTCAAAGCAGCGAAGATGGTGAATTAATAATACGAAATTCTATGAAGTTTTTTTTTAATGAATTATTTGATTACAACTTTTATTGCAATAAAAAATGGATTGAGATATGTAATAATTTAGATAGTGTGCCCGAAAAGAGCATGGAGCATTTCAGTCACATTCTAAACGCACATCATATCTGGAATAGTAGAATTTTGTCTGAACCAGATGAACTTAGCGTTGCACAACAGCACCCAATAAAGGAATGGGGAGAGTTACACTATGAAAATCAGAGAAGGTCTTTTGAAATCATTACAAATGCTGATGATTTTGAAAAACGAATAGATTATGACAACTCGGAGGGCAGACTGTTCATTACAACTTTGCAAGATGTACTCTTTCATATTATAAACCATTCTACACATCTTCGAGGCCAAATAGTAATGGATTTCAAGAATAACAAGCTTGAACCCTTGGCCATGGATTATATGCATTACAAGCGCTAATTTGAAAAATAGATGAACATAAAAATTCGAGTACAATTATCGTTGATGATGTTCCTTGAATTTTTCATTTGGGGTGCATGGTATGTTACCATGGGCATTTATTTGCCAAATACATTGAAATCATCAGGATCCGAGATTGCCATGGCCTATTCTACCCAATCCTGGGGAGCCATCATAGCCCCTTTTATTATCGGTCTCATTGCTGATCGCCATTTTAACGCCGAACGAATTCTTGGTGTATTACACCTTGTTGGGGCCTTTTTAATGTACCAATTGGCCAATGCAACGGACTTTACCATATTTTATCCCTATCTCTTAGGGTATATGATTTTGTATATGCCCACATTAGCATTGGTGAATTCTGTTTCTTTCAGTCAAATGAAGAATCCAGCCAAGGAGTTTTCATTTGTTCGGGTTTTCGGCACTATAGGATGGATTGTGGCGGGAGCGACCATAAGTTATATTTTTCATTGGGATTCAGAAGAAGGGGTGGCCAATGGAATGCTTAAGAATACATTCCTCATGACAGCAGTGGTCTCCTTGATTTTAGGACTTTTCAGTTTTACTTTGCCCAAAACCCCGCCCAAAGCATCAATGGGAGAGAAAGTTTCCATTTCGGATATTTTGGGTTTGGACGCCTTGAAACTTTTAAAGGATAGGAACTTTTTGGTATTTTTTCTAGCCTCTGTGTTCATTTGTATCCCATTGGCATTCTACTTTCAACATACTGGACAGTATATAGGTGAAATTGGTATTTCCAATCCTGCTGGAAAAATGGCCATTGGCCAAATTTCCGAAATTCTGTTTATGCTCTTATTGCCATATTTTTTCAAAAAATTTGGATTTAAAAAGACGATGTTGGTGGCTATGTTGACATGGGGGATTCGTTATATTCTATTTGCTTACGGTGATGCCGGGGAATTTACATTCTTTATTCTACTTGGAATAGCTCTGCATGGTATCTGCTATGATTTTTTCTTTGTCTCTGGACAGATTTATACAGATAGTAAGGCTGGCGATAATCACAAAAGTGCGGCGCAGGGATTAATAACATTGGCGACATACGGAGTTGGAATGTTGATTGGTTTTTGGATAGCCGGTAAAATAACCGATGCATATCTTTTGGAAGATGGTTCACATCTATGGAAATCAATCTGGATGTATCCAGCTGCATTTGCATTCTTTGTGCTCATTTTCTTCGCACTTTCTTTCAAAAAGGAAAAAATCACTTATAAAACTTAGAATTATTATATAAATTGAAAATCAATATTTCTTAAATCCTTAAATACTATAATTCATGCCAAAAAAATTAAGACTTGGAATTTTAGGAGGTGGAGGGGACTCTTTAATAGGGGTCTTGCACCGAGTTGCATCACAAATAAATGACAATTATGAAATCGTAGGTGCGGTTTTCAATCCTGTTTTTAAATTGAACAAGGCTTTTGCTAGGGAGATTGATGTACCACTGAATAGAATCTATGAAGATTTTGATACTTTCATCGAAGAA
>JAAETN010000731.1 GCA_024228355.1 Maribacter sp.
AGACCTGCCTCCAATAATTTCCCGGCTGCTTGTTCTTCTGCTTCGGCAAGAATTATTCGAGCCCTTCTTGATCGCTCGGCTTCAGCCTGGTTCGCCATCATTCTTCTCATGTTTTCCGGCAATTGAATATCCTTGATCTTAACATCTATAATCTCAATGCCCCAATGATGGGTCTCGGTCTCCACTATGCTCTTAATGTTTTTCCCCATTTCCTCACGTTTGGACAAAATGGTATCCAATTCTACTTTTCCGCAGACATCGCGTAGCGCTGCTTGGGAAAGTTGCGTGATGGCAAAATCGTATTCTTCCACTTCCAAAACGGCTTTTTCAGGATCATCGATCTTAAAGAAAACAACACCGTCAATACTACATGGTACGTTATCCTCAGTCATAACCTCTTGTGACACGATGTTAATCGTGATGACACGAATATCAACAATCTGAATGGTTTCAACGAAGGGGATAATCCATCTAAAACCAGGTTCTAAAATTTTAATATATTTTCCAAAACGGAATTTCAAGGCTCTTTTGTATTCGAAAACAATTCGAATTCCTGCCAAGAGAATCACACCTAAGATGATGATAAATAAAAATAATGGGTTCATAATGTATTCTTTAAGTTATTATTCTTGCTTTAATCATGAAAAATCGATTAAAGTAATTTATTTCTAT
>JAAETN010000732.1 GCA_024228355.1 Maribacter sp.
AAGAATTGATCCATTTTTTAAATGCTGTTGACTTCGCTTTGCTAACAACAACCTGTTCTTTAAAAATGGGCAAGACATTTAGAATCAGCTTGCCATTGAAATAATATTTGATGTTCTCAATGGCGTCTTTATGTACTATGAATTGTCTATTGACCCTATAGAAATACGCCGGATCGAGCTCATTTTCTATATCTTCCATTTTTTTATCGATAGTATAGCTCTTGTTATCTTTGGTAATCCCTTTTATAATGCCAGTATCAATATACAGATAAGCAAGACTTGATGTTTTAATAGGGATTAGTTGATCACGGAGACTCACTAGGTAAGTTGTTTTGTAGGTTTTGCTATTCGCCTTGATAAGATTTAAAAGGCCTTCCATTTGAACATTTGGGGAGGAATCCAGCTGTGACTGAACTTCGAATTGAGTTAGCGCCTTCGCCAGTTCATCCTCATCAACGGGTTTCAATAAATAATCTATGCTATTTACCTTGAAAGCCTTTAAGGCGTACTGGTCGTAGGCAGTGGTGAAAATCACTGGTTTGTTGATTTTAACTTGATCGAATATCTCAAAAGAAAGCCCATCGGCCAAATGAATGTCCATAAAGACCAATTCGGCTTCAGTGCGTGAAGAAAAATAAGCCACAGAAGATCTTACGGAATCCAAAACAGTCAAAACCTCAATATTGGGATTTATATTCTTAAGTAAATAGGTCAGATTTTCGCTTGCGGCAAGTTCATCTTCAACAATGACTATTTTCATGCTCCTGATTTTAAAGGCAGTTTAACGCTGAATTTATTATCATCTTTGGTAATCGTGATATTTTGCTTTTCAATCAGATAATATCTTTTATCCAGATTCACCAATCCATTTCCAGTACCTTCGGCCATAACCGTTCTGGGTTGTAGTATATTTTCAACGTAGATGAAACCATCCTTATAGAATATTTTTACAGTCAACGGATTGGTTTCTGATATCTCATTATGTTTTACTGCGTTTTCAACAAGTAATTGCAATGCCAATGGCGGAATTTCCTTTTCATGGTATTTTTCATCAATTTCAATATCGATAGCAAAGCGATCTCTATATCTAGTTTTAATTAAGTAGGAATAACTTTCCACAAGTTTAAGTTCTTCCCTTAATGATACCAAATCCCTATCCGCACTTTGCAATATATAACGGTACATAAACGAGAGTTTTTTCACGAAATTGGTCGCTTCATCATTATCCCTTATTAAACAGGTAAGTGAATTTAATGAGTTGAATAGAAAATGAGGGTCTATTTGATTTTTTAAGGCGGCTAATTCAGTTTGGAGATTTTGTTGTTTGAGCCGTTCGTTTTCAATTAAACTGACTTGCTGGACCATTTGGAGCCTGAGAATTCTAGATACGAAAAGCAGAATAATAACTAGAACAGTGAGAACAAACATTAAAAAACCTTTTTCCTCCTCAGGTAAAGGGTGACCAACAACCAAAGTGAAAATAAAATCCAAAATTGGTGGGCCTATCAGCAGAATGGCGAGATTCAATATAACCAAGGCAGCTGTCCTTATAGCTTTTTTATATCTTAAAAATAGATAGCCCCAGTTAGAATTGAGTTGTAAAATGAGCCATGAAAACAGAAAGTAAAAAACAAATTTTATAAAAAAGTCCTTCACCCAATCCATAGAAAGATCCATATTACCTTCATGGGCCATTTTATAGATATATATGGTTTTGGGCAGTGAAACCAATACAGCAAAGAGCAAAGAAATCTTTATTAATTGGGGTCGTTTTACTTTAACTTGTCTTAACATGATAACACTTATTATTAGGTAAAGAACCTATTTCACAAATTTACATGAATTTCTTCGGCAATATAATTTTATAAAAAGGGAGATACTATCAAGCCCTATCGGTAAAGACAGGGCTCGCGAAAACCAAATTACTTAATCAACTACTCATATACTTAGCGCGTTAAATCCTTTAGGAAGGTATATGCTCGTATCAAATCCTAACTCAATCTCTTCTTCATCTTCGATGTAAATGATTTCGTCTAAATTAATTTCTACCTCTGCATAGGCGTTAAATCCTTCAGGAAGGTATTGTTTGGTATCAAACCCCAATTCAAATTCCTCATCGATTTCAATGTAAACAATGTCGGCTAAATTCAATTTTGGTTCGGCATAAGGATTAAAACCAGTAGGCAGGTAATCTATAGTGTCGAATCCTAATTCAATCTCAGGCTCAATTTCAACATACTCAATTTCACTGAGGTCAAAATCCATCCCTTCATAGGCATTGAATCCTAAAGGTAAATAATCTGCGGTGTCAAAATCCAACATTATTTCCTCATCTTCTTCAATATAAGCAACGTCTTCCAACCAACAAAAATCAGTATCTAAAATTAGATATGGATCATTTTCATAATTTCCATATGTGCTTACATATTTGGTAGTGTCATTTGTAATTTCTCTTTCTTCGGTGTAATTGTTTGTTCCAATTACTGCCAATAAGAGCGTCATTATCCCGGTTCCTAAAATTACTGTTGCTTTTCCCATGATATAAGTTTTTAGTTTTATAGTTTTTTTTAATTGTTTCTTTTTATTTATGAGACAAATGTAGGTTGAAGGAGGAGTGTAAATGAATTCTATTTGACTGAACCGTCATAATTAAGAGGTGAAACGTCCTTTTAGGAAAGTGAATTATTCGTTCATTATTTGAAATGGAGGATAATCTAATTAAATAGTTTCTCATCCAATAAAGTTTAACGAAGAATCGCCCTTAGAATTTGATAGTGTTAAATATGCATCATTCTTATTGGGCAGTATTCAAGGCCTTTCTTTAATCGCAAAGAATCATACTAAAGAGCAGGGCGATGATTATATTGATACAATAATGGGTAGTTTTATTAGGTAAGAATGTATTGGAATTTAAGGAATTAATCTCTCCCTCTAGGTTTATTTCGATTATTGTTACCTCGATGTCTACTGTTTTTTCCTCTATAATTCGAGTTTCTAGATTTATTTCGATTTCTAGAGCGATTCTGGTTCTTATGTTTTTGAGGACCTTGATTCCTTTGGGATATCCTTTCTTCTTGAACTTCTTCAATAAAAGGATGCTCAGGTATTCTTGGGACTTTCTGGTTTATTAGCTTTTCTATATCCCTTAAATAAGGCCGCTCGTCCTTATCGCAAAATGAGATGGCAATTCCACTGGCACTTGCGCGTCCTGTTCTGCCAATTCGGTGTACATAGGTTTCAGGAACATTGGGTAAGTCAAAATTTACGACCAGAGAGAGATCATCAACATCGATACCTCGAGCGGCAATATCTGTCGCAATAAGAACTTTAAGATTTCCGTACTTAAAATCACCCAGCGCTTTTTGTCTGGCGGTTTGCGATTTATTACCATGAATTGCCGCAGCGTTTATGGCTGCCTGTGCTAATTTTTTCACGATTTTATTCGCTCCATGTTTGGTACGTGAAAAAACCAAGACCGAACGACCTGATTGTTCTTTTAGTAAATAGATCAATAAGTTTACCTTATTACTTTTGCTTACAAAATAAACCGCCTGTTCTACCTTTTCTGCTGTGGCCTGTCCTAGGCTTACGGTAACACGTTCGAAATTACCAAGGATCTTAAGTGATAGTTCTACAATATCCTTAGGCATGGTTGCTGAAAAAAACAAAGATTGCCTTTTGGACGGAAGTTTGGCAATGATTTTTCTAATGTCATGAATAAAACCCATATCCAACATATGGTCAGCTTCATCCAGTACGGCAAATTCAATATCCTTAAGCGAGATATATCCTTGATTCATTAAATCCAATAGACGGCCCGGCGTGGCTATCAAGACCTCCACTCCGTTTCGTAATGCTTGGATTTGTTTGCCCTGCTTAACACCTCCGAAAACTACAGTGTTCCTAATTCCGGTGAATTTTCCATAAGCCGTAAAGCTTTCGCCGATTTGAATGGCCAATTCACGCGTTGGGGTAACCACAAGCGCTTTGATTTTACGTTGACGTCCTTGTGATTGCCGGTCATTATATATGTGTTGTAAAATAGGGACCGCAAATGCAGCCGTTTTCCCTGTACCTGTCTGTGCAACGCCCAAAAGGTCTTTTCCACTCAATAGAATTGGTACTGCCTGTTCTTGGATCGGTGTGGGCCTGGTATATCCCTCTTGTTCAAGGGCCCTAAGAATCGGTTCTATAATACCTAAATCATTGAATGTCATGTATTGCGAAAATAAGCCGCAAAGGTAACTGAATAGTTCGGATAATGATTAGAACTTAAAATATGCGGTTAAAGTCCTCTTATAGCAGCTTCTGCACACCTTTCCCCATCCATCGCAGCTGAAACGATTCCACCTGCATAACCACCACCTTCCCCGCAAGGAAATAGGCCCTTAACTTCTATATGTTCCAAATTTTCATTTCTGGGAATGGTCACTGGGGAGGAGGTTCTAGATTCTACACCAACGATATTGGCCTCTGTCGTATAATAGCCATGCATTTTTTTACCAAATTCTGAAAATCCCACCCTTAATCTACTTCCAATGAGTTTAGGAAGTAAAGAGTGTAATGGGGCGGACTTCAATCCTGGTTGATATGAAGTAGGATTAAGGTCTGCGGACAAGTTCCCTTCTACAAAATCTGTTAACCGCTGTGCCGGTGCTGCTTGAGTTCGACCACCAGATGTAAAGGCTAGTCGTTCCAGAGCCTTTTGATATTCCAATCCTTTTAAGACCCCGTATTTTTCATATTTGGGGATGTCCTTATCTACATTTATTTCTACAACGATACCGGAGTTTGCGAATAAGTTGTTACGTTTTGATGGCGACATTCCATTAACCACAACTTCTCCAGGAGCCGTGGCAGCTGGGACGATAAAGCCACCTGGGCACATACAAAATGAATAAACTCCTCTGTTTTTCACTTGATGTGCCAAACTGTACGAAGCAGCCGGTAGCAATTCACTTCGTTCTCCTTTGCAATGATATTGGATGGAATCTATGATGTGTTGTGGATGTTCTACCCGAACACCCATGGCGAATGATTTTGCTTTAATTGAAATGTCCTTGGCTTTTAACAGATGAAAGATATCCCTGGCGGAATGGCCAGTGGCAAGAATCACCCGATGCACTCCTATTTCTTGACCATTCTGAAGCATGATGGCCTGGAGCTTGTTATTATTAATCACAAAATCGGTAACGCGACTTTCAAAATGGATCTCCCCGCCGCTGGCTAATATAGTTTCACGAATATTCTGCACGATTTTTGGAAGCTTGTTGGTTCCTATATGTGGATGTGCATCTATGAGGATTTGGTCTGCAGCCCCGTGGTGTACCAAACTTTCAAAAATACGACGTACATCGCCACGCTTTAGACTTCGGGTATATAGCTTTCCATCGGAATAAGTACCTGCGCCCCCTTCACCAAAGCAATAATTGGAATCTTCGTTGACAATATGGTCTTGATTGATTGCTTTTAAATCCCGTCTTCGATCTTGGACCCTTTTACCTCTTTCAAAAACCACCGGTTTGTAACCAAGTTCCAAACACCTCAGTGCTGCCCACATTCCTGCGGGCCCAAAGCCGATGATATGTATTTCCTTGGCCTTAGAAACATCTTTGTACTTAAAATGATAATTGGGATTATCGGCAGGTTTTTCCCGAATGTAAACCTCCATTTTATAATTGAAATAGATGGTGGGTTTCCGTGCGTCGATAGATTTACGAAGTACTTTTATGGCCAGGTCATCTTTATTTTCACCCAGAAATTTTGCAACTTTTGTTAATAGGATATCTTTTTGGGATTGCTCTTTCAGGGACACTCTGAGTTGAATTTGTCTGACCATGTAGTAAAATTACTTTAAATAAAAATGATATCTATTTTCTTATTACTTATGGATATGGACATTTTTTGATTATCTACAATCCATCCACGAATATTGACAACTGGGTATTTCTTTTTTAAATAAGGCCCTTGATTACTTCAAATTTGGCGTATAAACATCTAAAACAGATAAATCATGAAAAAAGTAATCGTTTTAACCCTATTATTTATTGGATCAATGGTATCAGCACAGGACAAATATACCTCTGGCATGCAAAAAGCATTTCAGCTTTGGGGTGAAGGCCAAATTTCAGATGCTTCTAACTTATTTGAGCGAATTTCAGCCGCGGAACCTGATAATTGGTTGCCTACATATTATGGTTCTCAAGTGAATACCGTAGCCTCTTTTGGAGAACAGAATAAAGAAAAGCTGACTCAGCAACTGGAAAAAGCACAGGAATTCGTTGATCTGGCCAAGGCCATTTCACCAAATAATCCGGAGATTCTAGTACAACAGGCAATGATTCATACCGCTTGGGTGGCCTATGATGGCTCTACTTATGGCATGACACTTTCTGGTAAGGTCGCAGCATTATACCAGCAAGCCCTGCAATTAGCTCCTGATAATCCCAGGGTTGTTTTTTCAAAAGCAGAGTGGGATATGGGTTCGGCCAAGTTCTTTGGTCAAGATATTACGCCCTATTGTAAGGATGTAGAACACGCCTTGGAACTTTTTGTTAACTTTAAACCTGAGTCCCCTTTTCATCCTAATTGGGGGCAGGAAAGAGCGGAAGAAATAGTTAAGAATTGTAAATAAGCACAACAACTAATGACAAGTTTTTTTAAGCATTTGATAAGAGCAATTCTAATAGGTACTGTAATCTATTTCATTATTCTAGCCATTTATTTTTTTATGGGTAGGTTTAATGAAGGTTTCAATTATCAAAATGCATGGACCGATTATTATAAAAATATGATATTCGCGTTGATTCTTTATATGGTAAATGCCTATTGGATTCAATATCTTATTGTTAACTACAAGCATGACTTGTTTTCGTTAAAAAGATTTACTATTGGTATTTCCGGGAATATTCTAGTTTCAATATTGGGTATTTTCCTTTCGCGCATTATTCTTGTTGTAGTATTGGAAAAAATGCCGCTGACCGAATTTCTTACGAATGAGAAACCAGGTTATTACCAGTCTTCACTGATTATTGCCATATGTATATCACTTATTTTTTATGCAATTTGGTATTATAAATATCGACAGGAGACCAAGGTCAAAGAGCAAAAGATAATCGCGGGAACGGCCTCGGCCAAGTTCGATGCCCTTAAGAACCAATTGGATCCCCATTTTCTCTTTAATAGTTTGAATGTTTTAACGAGCTTGATCGAAGAAGATCCCCATCAGGCACAAAAGTTCACAACTGCTTTATCGAAGGTGTATAGATACGTTTTGGAGCAGAAAAACAAGGACTTGGTTTCGGTTGAGGAAGAGCTTCAATTCGCCAAAACGTATGTGAAATTGTTAAAAATGCGCTTTGAGGATAGTATTCACTTGGAAATACCTGAACACAGCGCCAACACTGAAGCCAAAATTGTACCATTGTCATTGCAGTTATTGCTCGAAAATGCGGTGAAGCATAATGTGGTGACCTCATCTAAACCCTTGCATATTAAAGTTTTTGAAAAGGATGGGATGTTAATGGTGCAAAATAACCTTCAAGCTAAACAAGTAGTAAAAAAGAGTAGTGGTGTGGGTCTTCAGAATATTCAGCAACGCTACGGAATATTAACAGATAGGCATGTGGAGATTACAAAGACTGCGAAAGATTTCACCGTAAGACTTCCCTTGCTTACAAAACAAGTATCAGTAATGGAAACACAGCAAACATATATTGACGACAAACGTTATGAAAAGGCTAAGGAACACGTAGAACGGCTTAAAGGATTTTATGGCAATCTTACAGCATATATTATCGTAATTCCATGTTTGGCTTTATTGAATTACAATACCACCAGTTTTCCCTGGATCATTTTCCCAACCTTGGGATGGGGATTTGGCGTGGTAATGCACGGAATGGAAGTGTTTGGGTATAACCCTTTATGGGGCAAAAGCTGGGAAGAACGCAAGATCAGGAAGTTTATGGACGAGGATCAGTTCTAATTTAACAATCCATCCGCGAAAAGTGACAATTGGGTAATGAACATTTAGAAAAAGGTTGTCAACACTATACTTTTGGAGTAATAATCAAATAGAAATTCGAAAAAACCAACAAGAAAATGGAAACTTCAGAAAAAGAAAGAAAGTATTTTAGAGCAAAAGATAAAGTAGAGAATATCAAGAAATTCTATACGAGTTTAATGTCATATGTATTCTTTATTACTTTCTTAGCAGGATTGAATTATTGGTTGGATGGGTGGAATTATCCTTGGTTCCTTTGGGCTGCCTTTGGATGGGGTATTGGCCTTATTTTTCACGCAATCAAGGTATTTAGTATAAGTCCTTTTTTCGGAAGGGATTGGGAAGAACGGAAGATAAAGGAATATATGGAGGATGATGAAAAACAAAGAAGATGGAAGTAATGGACAAAAATAATAGGGACAAATTAGAGCGGGCCAAGAAACGGGTTTTGGAATTAAAGGGTTTTTATACTCATTTGACAGTTTATATCGCTGTGAATACCTTTATCTCAACAATGAAGATTGTTCGCAATATGGGAGATGGTGAGAGTTTTAATGAGGCGTTTTTTGATTTCGGAACCTTTGCCGTATGGTTTTTTTGGGGTATAGGCTTATTATTTCATGGCCTCAAAGTCTTTTCATACAATCCTATATTAGGAAAAAACTGGGAAGAAAGACAAATTCAGAAATATATGGATAAGGAAAAGAACGAAGCTGAAAAATATAGGTAATGGAGGAAAGTACAAACGGCGCATCGGCTTTAAAGAAAGCTGAAAAGAGACTAGAAAGGGTTAAGAACTTCTACAGGCATTTAATTGTATACATTGCCATCAATATCATACTTATTGGAGTATTTGTTACCCTGTACAACCAGTTCGGCTGGCAAGCTGTTGATAATCAGAATTTTCAATTTTGGTACATGATTAATATAATTAGCACACCCGTATTATGGGGAGTGGGTGTATTGATACATGGGCTTGTAGTATTCAATTCTTTTAAATTTAGTATAAAATCGCTTACTCCGAACTTCATAATAAAATGGGAGGAAAGACAGATTCAGAAATACCTGGATAACGAGAATTAATTTTAGTATTTAATAAAAATCAAGCAAGCTTAGATGAACGTAATAATCATAGAAGACGAAAAACCATCGGCAAGGAGACTAAATAGATTATTGTCAGAATTAAAAGTTGAGGTGTCAACCATGTTACACTCCGTTGAAGAATCGATTACCTGGTTTGAAGAGAACGAACATCCAGACTTGATTTTCTTGGATATTCAACTATCAGACGGACTTTCATTTGAGATTTTTGATGAAGTGGATGTGCAGAGCTCAATAATTTTTACAACCGCATATGATGAATATGCCCTCCAAGCTTTCAAATTGAACAGCATTGATTATTTACTAAAACCAATTGATGATGAGGAATTGGAAATTGCGGTAAAGAAGTTTAAAGCTCTTAAACCCCCTTCACAAAAATTGTCATTGGATTTTGATGACATAAAAAAATTGTTGGTCAACCCGATCGAAAGAAAATACAAAAAAAGATTTACGACTAGAGTAGGGCAGCATTTGAAAATAATAAATGCAGATGAGGTGGAATGTTTTTATAGTGAAAATAAAGGAACCTATGCGGCGACTTCCGAGGGTCGAAATTATTTATTGGATACTACTCTTGAAAATTTAGAAGCTGAGCTTGAACCTAAAATATTCTTCCGCGTAAGCAGAAAATTTTACGTGAATATCAACCATATCCAAGACATAATTTCATATACAAATTCGCGCCTAAAAATCAAATTAAATCGCTATATTGAGCAAGAAATCATCGTAAGTAGGGAACGAGTACGTGACTTTAAGTTGTGGTTAGAGTAAAGTTATTTAAATAACTGATATAAAGTATATTAAATATAATTATAGATTTTTCTTATAGTATTGTATTTGCAGGAAATTACTTACTTTTATCAACACGATTGTCATCAAAGGAAGACGGTAATAATTTTGGGATCAACTTGATGAAAATCGGCAATAAAACTGCTCCGCCCGGAAGCATGAAAATTGCCAATGAAGGAATGCTTTTAAAAATATCCAGCAGCTGGCTTTGAACCTTCTTTTTCTCTCTTGGACTTAAATCCTTGACCGTTGATTTGGAAATCAATGCTACCAACTCCTTACTATCTGAAAGTTCTTTTTGTAACCTTTTACTATTCCTGATAATTAATTTTTTTACAATTTTCGACATGCTTTCATAGAACTTGAAAGCGAAATTATGATCCTTTAGGAAAGGTATAATCTTTGAATTTTTCTCAAAAAAAGATGCAATTTCTTCCAAGGCCCTAGAAATTTCCTTAGCATTAAATCCTAAATCCTTACCGATTCCATGGATATATTGAGATTCTAAATAGTTAACTGTTTGGTCTTCCCATATGCTCAAAGTAGCAATATCCAAAAAATAATGGTTCTCATATGGTGAAGAATTGTTTAATATTTTTTCCCGATAACTTCCATCATAGGTTTGTGCTTTACTATCTATGTAGGTTAAGGATGCTTCGAATAAATGTGCTAATTTATCATCATTCTTATTTTTTTCTTTAGAGTTGAGCGAATGATAGATGATGTTCATGGCAATCAATTCTAGATTTTCTGCATATACCTTAATTTCTGAATCATTCTTTAAATATCTTTTAAACGCAAGTACATCTATATATAACAATGAGTTCGTAATTATGCTATTAAAGGTCTTGCTGATTACATTATCTTCTAGGTAAACCCTTGAATCCAATAGCTTCTCTAGCCGGTCAGATGTTTTGGTGCCCGTAAATAACTTGTTTAGAAATGATATCTGATTAAAACCTAATTCCTGGTAAAATAGAAATACTTTATTCAAGAACGCATCAAAGTCAGGGTTCTTCTCAACAAACCTAAAAGTAAAATACAGAGCGGCCAGTAGATTAATCTTGGCCTTTTCATCCTCTGATAACCTATGTTCTGGTGTAATGAACCTTGGAATCTTTAGATTAATACCATAAACGAACCCCGTCTTCTTTAAACCACCATAGAGGTCGGTGAAGTCCGTATAACTATCAACCTGGTCTTTTACCAAAAATCCGAATTTATCAATCCAACCAGAGGAAGAAGGGTTCATATGTTAGTAATTAGGAGCGTCAAATTAAAGCAAATTATAGGACTTTTCGCGGACGGTTCCAGCTTTTTACACTTTACTATTAACTTTTGTTGTGCGAAAAAGCTTTTAATTAAATGCGAAACATCAAGTGTAATTTATAGTAAGGGCTCTTGTAAAGTAGTTGAAAAATGGGCTATAACAATTTTCTTATTATTACCGGGAGTAATAGTAAATCCAGTGCTAATGCAACCAACAAAGTGAAACTTATCAATAGTCCGACGGTAACACTTGGTTGGTGTATGGAAAATAGCATCACCATAAATCCAAAAAATAGGATAATAGTAGTTATTACTAAGGCTTTTCCGGTTTCCTGGAATGTCTTCTCAAGCGATTCCTCTTGATTTAATCCACTGGTCCTACATTGTTTATACCTACTTAAAAAGTGTATGGTATCATCAACGGCAATTCCAAAAACTATAGCAAAAACAATGGATATGGATGCTTCCAAGGGGATGGCGAAAAAACCTAATAAGGCACCTGCAAATAATAATGACAGTAGATTAGGAACCAAGGAAATCAGTAATAGTTTAATATTCTTGAAAAGGACTACCATTAATAAACCGACAATGATTGAGGCGATAACCAATCCCTCTAATAGACTTTGTCTTACATACATTGAATTTTTATCGAGCAATAGCCCTTTACCCGTAAGTTTGAAGTTAACCAAAGTAGTATCCGTTTTATTTTTAATAAAAGAATTAAATTGGTCATAAATCCTTAAAAGACTGTCGGTTCCAATATCCAATACTGTTGCTGTAATCCTCCCTTTTGTTTCCGTAGAATCAACAAATCGGGCAAGTTGACTTCTGGCCAATTTTTTGGCTTCGAGCTTGTATTTTTCATATGTTTTGCCATCTTTAGGAACCTTATAGTATTCCTCTTTGTTTAAATGATGGGCTTTGTTAACAAACTTGAAGAAAGTAAGCATCGATTGAACATTCCCAACAGACTCATTGGAATTCATTAGGTCTTCTATTTTTTCTATTTCTTTAGCAACCACCAAATCTGTTACCTTATTGTCCTCTTTGGCAAGAATGGCAATTTCCAAAGGTCTGAACCCATTATAATTTTCTTGGAAGAATTTAAAGTCATTGGCAATCTCACTGCCCTTTGGGAGGCTTTCATTAAATTGATAATTTGTGTTGATATTCGTAACCCCCAGCGAACAGCAAACAACAAAAACCAGACTCCCCAAGAGTATTGCTTTTGAGTTTCGCCGGGTGAATCTGTTTAAATGGGACAAATTCTCAGGCCATTTAGTGATAGCATCATTTTTTGGTAAAAGATGTTTCTTTTTCACGGTAATCAACAATGAACTCGTGAGCGTAATTACCGTTAGATAAGCGACCATGACACCTATTGCCGAATTAAAGCCAAAGGCGCTAATATTTGTTGATTTAGAAGTTAAAAGTGAAGCAAAGCCTACAGCGGTAGTAACTGATGTCAATAAGGTAGATACACCAACTCCTTTTAAGGTAATGGTAATAGCTGCATATCTTTCAAGACCTTTTCGTAGTTCACCCAGATAACGGTCCATGATATGAATTACATCGGAAGTTCCCACAATTAACATTAAAACTGGATAAAAAGAGGCCATAACATTAAGTTCTTTTCCCAGTAGGGATAGCAAACCAAGAAATAAAAGAAGAGCTGTGACTATTGAAAAGAGTGATATGAATACAATGGTTATTCGTTTGTAAACCAGGAGGAGTATGAGGAATACCAATATTGTTGACACCAATGTTGTCACTTGAACCTCTCTTTTTTGCATTTTCACCATGGCTTTATAGAATGATGATCTACCTAAAAGATGGTATTCTTCAAGATTGTTGTTGCTCAATAATCGTTGTACTTCACCAATTAACTCTAGAGATTCCTCATAATTTAATTCATCTTTGGTATCCAAGGCAACGACCAATGAATTTGCATCTTTATCGATAAGGGAATTAAGAAAAATTCCGTCCTTTTTAAGTTTCTTCCAATCTTTCTTATATCTAGAACTGTCATTCCAGTGTATTATAGGTATTCTAGTATAACCAAATGAAGTTTTTATTGGATAAAATAGGGTAGTAAGCGATTTGCTCTCTTTGATATAAGGTAGATTTCTACTCTCTAAAGAGAATTTATGAAAATCGGCAAGAAACTTTTTTTCGAAAATCGTTTTGTCATTTTCAACCGCAATCAGGAGAAAACTATCGTCAGCTCCAAAATCTTTCATAAAATCTGTATAAAAGATAATGTCCTCGTCCCCTTGTGGAAAAAATTGATTGAAATCAAAAGAAAACTTAAGGTCACCCAATAAAAATGCCGAAATGAATCCTAAAACAAGAAATACGGAGATTACAATCTTTTTGGCGGCCAATATTTTACTCATAAAAGGCTTAAAGTGTTTTAGGCACAAATCTTTTTTGTTGCGCATTACAATTTAAAGATTCCCAACCGTTATCACCCCATATTTAAATAAGAACGTTATTTCAAATCCTAAATACGGTCTTTAAATTCTTGGCCTGGGAAGAGCTGCATCGTATTTAATACGGTTTTCGACAAACAAATAAGAACTTATAATGTATCACAATGATTATGATGCTTCGAAATTATAAGTCAATAAAATTATTAAGGTCCAGAGTCCAATCATAGTCCTTATATATGAGGTCAATATCTTTTGTTGTTGTAAGTATATCAAATTCCCTCAAAATTTTCTTAACTCCGCTTTTTGAACCAAAATCGCCTCGAAACCAACTAAATAAGGGGGTTACCCTTACTTCCTTTTTAGTTTTGTCATATTCGGAAGTTTTTTTTAAGTAGCTCGCTGTACCCTTGTTAAATTGTTCATTTAAAGATGCTGCTCTATAAATTGCCACGGGTGGACAATCTTTCGCGCCACAGTTTAGAGCAAAGTGTACACGGTAATCTTGACTCTTAACCCGTAATTTTCTTTCAAATTTATTGGGAAACCATTTTCGAAAATATCCCAGTCCCAAGGACCATTGGGATTTTCTAATAATTCCGTGTTCAATCTTTGCGAACGAAATATTCTCGCCTGCGATCTCAATTTGTGCCTTATTGAAAAACTCACTTCTATTTGCATACAATTCTGGGTTCTTGGAAAGAATTACTTGAATGTATGCATTGTATATATTGACCCAAAATGCCAGCTTATGGGTATCTGTCCTTAGTCCGTCCTCTAGCTGTTTTAATGTGGTATTTGCCAAGATATTCTGAATCTCTTGGGTATCCTTGCCCAATTTTATTTTTTGAAGAAATTCTTCCGAAATACCATTTAAATCCAATTCCATCGTTGCTTTTTCTTGACCTTCTGCACAATTCAAGCACAAAAGGATTAAAAAGTTAAAAAGAACGGTTTTATATAAACTTGTTTTCAATAGATACATATTATTTTTAACTATGGGGTAAGTGAAAAATTACTTTTAGTTTTGTTATGGGTCGTTAATATTCGTCAACCTTTCAGGGATGTATTTAGCTATTACACTAAATTGGAAATATTGTGACAGTCAAAACATCTAAATTTGATCAACTTAGGTTTTTTATAAGGAAATTAGAATATATTGTCAAGACTAAAACATTAAACTAAAGGGATTTTAATGGGTCATATAGTTTATTATGATTAGTATAATTATACCGGCACATAATGAAAGGGAAAACTTGAGTTTCTTACTTAAGGATATTTCTCTCTCGGCAAATAAACAATCGTATGAAGTAATTGTCGCCTTATCTCCGACTAATGGGGATAATTCGGAGAAATTACAAGAAAGTAATCACGCTCAAATAATACAATGCAAGAAATTATGCAGGGCGGTTCAAATGAATGAGGCTGCAAGATTGGCGAAAGGCAATGTTCTCGCTTTTTTACATGCAGATGTTAAACCTCCCCGATCATTCTTGAATGATATTGAGAAGACTATAGAGGAGGGGTATGATGCGGGTTTTTTTTCATACAAGTTTGATAAGAAAAGTTTCTTTCTTAGGATAAATGCATCTTTCACTTCCAAAGACGGAATATTCACAGGAGGCGGGGATCAATGTCTATTCATCAAGAGATCGATTTTTGAAAAACTTAATGGATTCGATGACAGACAAGTGCTCATGGAAGATTTTGAGTTTTTTGATCGCATGAAAAGAAATAGAATACGATATAAAATCATAAAGAACAACTTGATTGTATCTGCAAGGAAATATCAAAATAATTCCTATGTCCGGGTAAACTTTACCAATCTCTTATTGGTAGTTCTATTTAAAATGGGGTATTCAGCGGAAAAATTAAAATCATTGCACAATAGATTGATTAGAGGGCAAAATCATAGTTAAAATTAAACCAAATTCCTTTTTTATACATTGTTGGTCTTACTGCATAAAAAAGGAACCGCCAATCGGTAGCGAAGCTCCTCTTGTAAATGTTCCAATTACTTACTGAATAATCCCTGTACAGCTAATGCGAGCACCTGCAGCTCCACTGGGCTGGGAAGTAAAATCATCAACACCTTGGTGTACAATAACGGCTTTTCCAAGAATATTCATGTTTTCATCATCACAACCAATACACCATTGGTCCGTAGAAAAATCTTTTGTTGCATTCCCTTCTCCATCTGCTACAAAGTTTCCAATATCACCTTTGTGGTAACCTTCTGCAACGCCCCATTTTCCATGTGGTTCATGGGTCGGGTTCCAATGGCCACCCGTAGATTTTCCATCATCCGAAGAACAGTCTGCCTTTTCATGCAAATGTATAGCATGTTCGCCTTTAGAAAGTCCTGAAAAAGTAGCGACCATAGTTACTTTACCAGCTTCTTGCGTAAACATAACTTCACCCTTTACGGTGCTATTGCTCTTGGGTTCCATAGAGAATTTAATTACTTCAACATTAACATCTTCCTTAACTTCAGTTGTAACTTCGTCTATAGTTTCTTTAGATTCTTTTTTTGCTTCTTTACAGTTATAACTGGCCATTATAACAAGTGATAAAGCAATCAATTTTATTCTTTTCATCTGTATTTGTTATTGATTCTGTTTTAAAGTTAGGTAGTAATTCGAGTAGCGCAATTATTGGTTGGTTAGATTTAAATCTTAAAAGATACGGCATGTCAATAAATGAATACCTAGCACCTACCTGAAATTTCTTTATGGAATGATTTTGGTAATTACCTGGGTTTCACTATGCAAAGTCTTATGTACTGGGCATTTATCCGCTATTTGAAGTAAGCGTTCAAGCTGTTGGTCATCAAAATCACCTGTGATTTTAATCTCTCTATGAAATGTATCTATTATTGCGTTTGATGATTCACAATCCTCGCAATCCAAAGCATGTGTTTTGCTATACGAGATATGCACTTCTACATTATCAATATGCCAATCTTTACGTTTTGCGTACATCTGAAGTGTCATTGCCGTACAGGCCGAAAGGCCTGCTGAGACTAACTCATAAGGAGACGGCCCAAAGTCATTACCACCAAAGCTTGTGGGTTCATCTGCAGTCATATAGTGATTACCAACTTTCATTTCGGTAGTAAATCCGTCATCAAAATCCAGACTTGCAACCACTTGGTGTTTTGTTTTAAGCAATTCCTCAGGATCAGTAATATTCAGATATCTTTTCGCCCAACCTGATATGACCCCGCCGGCATAAACTGAATCATTTTTGTTCATTAATAAATGATCTGCACCATCTAGTGAAATGAAACTTTTAGGATGATGGGCCGCCTTATAGATTTCCTCAGCATTTTTTATACCTACGGTATTATCCTGTGGAGAATGCATGATTAAGATAGGTTTACGAAGATTCTTTACCGTTTCTGACAAGGTCTTATTCTCCAAATCATCTAAGAACTGTTTCTTAATTGTGAAATCCCTGCCGCTTAGATTCACAATTGCCATCCCATTTTGGGCAATCTCTTCAAGACTACTTTGTAGTAAGTGTTGTACATGTTTGGGATTGGAAGGCGCCCCAATTGTCGCAACTGCCTTTACTGAGTTCACTTTGGCCGCAGCATAAATCACAGCAGCCCCTCCTAAAGAATGACCGATCAATAGGCTTGGAGCACTGTAATTATCTTTTAGATAATCCGATGCAGCAATTAAATCCTCGACGTTTCCTGAAAAGTTGGTATCACCAAAATCACCTTCACTTTCTCCTAGTCCGGTAAAATCAAAACGCAAAACCCCGAAACCATTTGAGGTCAAAGCCTTGCCTATATTTCGAATTGCAGTAAAGTTTTTATTGCAGGTAAAACAGTGTGCAAAGATTGCGAAGTTATGTGGATGTTGATTCACGGGTAGCTCTAATCTACCCGCCAAGGATTGTCCCTCTTTATTCTTGAAATTTACTTTTTGTAGATGCATTCAATACAACTTTTTAGATGTTATAGGTAGGTCGTAAAACAACTAAAATACTTAATTTGATTACTCTACTTATGAATAGTTTTTTAAAATCAGTATTGAAAGCATATCCAAGTCACATTTGCCTTCTGTTTTGGTTAAAAAGAGGCTCTTGAAAATTTAAGAAAAGTTCATTCATCGCCATGAGGTAGAAACGTTCTGATAAAGGAAGCGAAATTCGAAATCGATACCGTACCTATGTTTAAAATCAGTACCTCCAAGTTTATTTATCCATCGATGCTCTATTCGATAACGATGAGCTATCTTGAATTTTTTAAACTTGTTTTTTAAGGTAATTTCTTATAAGGTCTATTTTCTGAAACGTTGATATTATCGCGTGTTTGGGAGTATTGATGAATATAACCGGCGGTTACTGAGATGCCATCCGTAAGCTCATAATTAAGCCCCATTCTGATAAACTGATTATCGAGGTCATTGAATAACTCATAATGATGAACTCTGTGATTAATTTATGGCTATTTGATAAATAAAATAACCTTCCTATGATTGATCAAATCATAGGAAGATTGACACTATAAATTACTTTGTTTAGGAATCTGTATCTACCTTTAATTTTTCACCATCATTAATAGGTGTTCCTTTATCTTTTTTCAAATATACATCCAAGAATTCCAGCACCTTGCTATAGGCCTTGATTTGGTTTTCTTTTTTTACAAAACCATGGCCTTCGTCTTCAAATAATACGTATTCCACGGGCACCCCATTTTTACGTACACCGGCAACAATTTCATCAGATTCAACCTGTAATACCCTTGGATCTTGTGACCCTTGTAAAACAATCAGAGGTTTGGTCACTTTGTCTGTATGGAATAATGGTGATATTTTCTTTAAGCGAACAGAATCGGCACTATTGGGGTCTCCTAGTTCTTTATACAAAGCATCCTTGAAAGATTCCCACCAAGGCGGAATGCTTCGTAGGGTACGGATCCAATTTGTAACACCAAACAAGTTTACTCCAACCGCGAATTCTTCAGGAGTATAGGTCAAAGCTGCCATGGTCATATATCCACCATAAGAACCACCAATAATTCCAATCTTTTCAGCATCGATTTCTGTTTGGCTTGCCAACCAATTTTTGCCTTCAACACAATCTTTCAAATCTTTGTCACCATGGTTTAAATCATCCATCTGAAAAAAAGTCTTTCCGTATCCACTACTACCTCTATTATTTACAGCAAGAACGGCATACCCATGGTTTACAATATATTGAATGAGCGAACTGAAATTTTGTCTTGATTGTCCTCCAGGGCCACCATGAACCCAAACCAATGCAGGGACTTTGTTATCAATTGTCGCCTGATGTGGCTTATAATAGATAGCCGGTACTTCAACGCCGTCAAAAGATTTATAACGAATAACTTCTGCCGTAACCAAGTGTACGCCATCGATATCTTCATTTAGAACATTGGTTAGTTGTTTTTGCTTTTTGCCTTCTATATTATAGTAGAATAAATTCGATGGCGTATGTGATCCTCCGGCATAAAATCGCATTAGCTTTTCATCCTCTGAAAAACCAACATTGGTAATGCTTGCATTTTCAAAAGTTGGTAATTCAATATTTTTACCTGAAGCCATATCCATGACTTCAATCACATTCTTTGCATCTTCATTTATATAGGTCACTTGGTATTTTCCATTTTCAGTAAAGTAAGTACCCGAAATATCCCAATTACGCTCCATCACTTTCTCACTCGACTTGGTTTTTATGTTAAACTTCTTCAAATATGAGAATTCAGCCCCATCATCAGTAGTGTAATAAAGATGTTTTCCGTCAGGGGAGAAGTCCTCACTACTATTTGAACTTTGAGCAGCGTTGATTTTAGTGAGCGATTTATCCTTTAGGTTGTAAACAAACAAATCGCTGTCGTTGGTATTGATTGCCTTACTTAAAGGAAGATAAGTTTTGTCATTCGAAATTCCGCCAACATTGTAACCGTCATCATTTTGATATACTAATTTGGGTTGCATTGTCCGTATTTCCATTTCATACAAGTCCATATACTTTTTATCCCTTTTGTTCGATGTAAAAAAGAAGCTCATATCATCTTTGGCCCAGCCATAAAAACTAGCTCTTGCCTCTTCATAGGGGGTTAAATCCTTATGTGTGCCAGAAGAATCCCTTAAGTATATATGATAGATTTCATCCCCATTGTTATCCATTCTAAACAACATTCTATCATCTTTTGGAAAATATGAGATGGAAAAAATGGAGGCGCTATCCGAGGCAGTAACTGGCATTAACTCACCACCAGAAATTGGCACGGTATACATGTTATAAATTCCTGATCGGTTACTTGATACCAGTAATTTTGATTTATCAGTAGAAAAGCTCCCACCAAAAACACTCTCATTGTCCATCATCTGCTCAATAGTATATGTTTTAAGTGTTTCAGCAATGCTGGGTTCGGTCTCTTTTTTTTCTTTGCACCCCATGAATAGGGCGATTGTAAGAATTAATACAAATGGTTTTCTCATGATGTTATTATTTTTAATTGATAAATAACCCTACCACGCTTCAATGGGAGGTATATAAATTATTGTAGTCCTAAGTATTTTTAGTTCAGATTGAAAGTTTTTGTCTTCTTAAAAGGTGACACCTCTTGTTTTTCAATTCCTTCTCGGTATGTTTTCCATTTATCTTCAAAAAAGGCATTGGTTTTTTGTAGTGCTTTTTTCAAATCATCCTCGGCAAATTGTAATAGTCGCTTTTCAGTGGCCGTGATGCCAGTTTTACGGGAGCGAGTATAGCTACTTGCATTCCCGATGCGCTGCATAACAGTAACTTCGGGATTTCTTGTAATACCCTGTCTTTTATCCTCTTTACCTAAATAAAGAGCAATGACCGAATCAATTTCCTTTATAATTTCTTTAGATCCTTTTATTTGATCTTTATACTTTTCCTTATCAAGTTCTTTCAACTCTTTTTGATATTTATTTGCAACATTTTTACTCTCTACCAATTGCTTCACGGCATCGGCAGCAGTTTGAGTAAATGCACTGAGCTTTTTCGAGGTTTCAAATACTTCGTTTATAGAGACCATTGATGTGTTTAATCTTGGGTCAGATTTCACCTCGATCATAGTCTCATCAGTCGTGTCGCCAAAAGAAATTTTGATTCGGTAGGTACCCGGTTTTACATCAATACCACTTCGCTCATTTTTATTTTTAGAAATTTTTCTTGATGGTCTATCTGGGCCTTTTTCATCCATACCCCAATAAATTCGATGAAAACCAGCTTTTTCAGGTGTTTTTTTCTTTAGGGTCCTAATCAATTTATCTCCATTATAAAATTGGAACATGATGGAATCTTTTTTCTGAACGCCGGTCAATTTTTCTTTGGCTATGTCCTCTTTCGAAGTATCCTCTTCATTATCGGAATCTTTTTTGGCTGAATCGGAATCTTCTTTATCGTCAGCTGATTTTTTCTTCCCTTCCTTTAAAAAGTAAGTAATCATTGCGCCTGACTTTTTATTTTCCGCGTTGTATAAGGCATCACCTCCAAATCTGCTACCAGTTGGCTGTTGGTATGCTGCTTGATAGGCAATAGGCGGATTAAATATTTTGATGTCTTTTTGAAGAATTGACATATCAGTAGCCAGTGCTCTTAATGGACGAATATCATCCAAAACCCAAGCAGCACGGCCAAAAGTTCCAATGACCAAATCATGTTCCCTGGGCTGGATCACCAAATCCTTGGTGGAAACAGTAGGGTAACCCTCTGTCCATTTTTGCCAATTAATGCCTGCATTGAAAGAAATATAGAGTCCGTCATCCGTCCCCAAAAACATTAGATTTGGGTTCTCAATATCCGCTACGATTGAAAGTGTATAACTCTCCACATCGCTGGCATCAACAATACGCTCCCATGTCTTTCCATAGTTTTTAGTGCGGTACGCATATGGTGTATAATTAAATCTACGGTAGTCGTTTGCTATCAAAAGTGCTTCACCTTTATTTTTATGTGATGCTTTAATTTGGGCCACCCAGCTTCCTTTTGGTAAACCTTTTATGTTTTGGGTGACTTCCGTCCATTCGGCACCTCCATTTTGAGTGTAATGAACACGACCATCATCACTACCTGCCCAAAGCATATTTTTTTCAACAGTAGATGGTTCAATAACCAATAGGGTACAATGGTTTTCGGCACCAGTAGCATCCATCGTCAGGCCACCACTTTCACCTTGTTTTTGTTTTTCAGGATCATTGGTGGTTAAATCTGGTGAAATTACTTCCCAGGTTAAACCTTTATCACTGCTTTTATGTACAAACTGACTGCCAAAATAAACAGTATTATTATCATATGGGTCCTGACCAATTGCAGCATTCCAGTTAAAGCGAAGTTTGGTATCGGCATTTGGTGGGGTAGGACGTACAATATAATTGTTTCCTGTAACATGATCATATCGCTGTACATACCCTTGTTGGCTCATGGTATAACCATATCTTGAATCTTCCTTATCCGGAACAACATCAAAGCCGTCCCCAAAACTAATCTCCTGCCAGTAGCTATTGCGAATGCCCTGCGCTCTCCAAACATAAGCGGGACCCCTCCATGAGCCATTATCCTGCATACCCCCGTATACATTATAGGGGTATTCATTATCTGTGTTTATATGATAGAACTGTGCCAGGGGTAAATTGCCAATAAATCTCCATGATTTTCCACCATCCCTAGTTATGTTAAGGCCACCATCATTACCATTGACCATAAATTGGCCATTATCAGGATGAATCCACCAAGCGTGATGGTCGGGGTGTACACCGTTATCAACTCCATAGGCTGGCATTAATTCAGTAAAGTTTTTTCCCCCATCTTGTGATACATGCACATAAGTAAATACAGAATAAACTCGATTCTCATTTTGAGGGTCCACATAGATTTCCGAATAATAAAATGGTCTGTTTCCT
>JAAETN010000733.1 GCA_024228355.1 Maribacter sp.
ACCAGTGGTTGAAGTTTGAGGATTGTTTGGGAGATTTGAAAGTACCGAATGGCGTTTAAATAGTTCTGTACCCACTTTTTTCAAAATGCCATAACCCACCAACTTGTTTCTGGCAGTCAATATATGTTTTTGTTGCTCTTGGGTTGCGTTTGCCATTAAATCATGAATCGCCTGTTGATAATTGATGTATAAATCAGGATCATTGAGAATATTATTGAGTATTTTTTCCACAAAGTCTTTGATGCTGGCAGGTAGGCGTTTATCATTATTAAGAAATATATTCTTGGTGGACTCCTTTAGCTCTTTTATCTCTTTTCGTAACCGTCTTTTGGTTTCTATAAGAGTTGTTCGTTCCTCAATTGCCAGCTCGTGTTCGCTTTCAGCATTGTCAAGGGTCAGCAGGGTTTGTGGCCTCGGATATTTTTCGACATCAGCCTGTGCTTTGTCAAGCTGTAGTTTTGCCGATTTTAATTGTTTTCTATTTTTCTTTTGATTTGAATTGACTATTTTTAGTTCATTGTAGATTTGTTTCAGTTGATGGTGGAGGGGTTCAAAGGTGGCTGCAGCATGTGCAATTGCATTAGTTTGTTCATCGGTTAGTTTCTCTCTAAACAAAAGTGTGGGTAGATTTTCAGAATTTGATAAAATGGTGACAAAAAGATTTTTCCAATTAAATATCGGGTATTTTTTATTGATGAAGCTTTGTGGATTTTCGGTTTTGTATCCAATTGAAGTGTCTGATGCGGAATAATAGATTTCTAACAGCTGGCCC
>JAAETN010000734.1 GCA_024228355.1 Maribacter sp.
ACCGGTTGACAAGGAAGACAATATTAAAACGATAAAAATGAATGTTAGTTCGAATAAGGATCGTAAACAGCCATCTTGGCTAGAGCGTGGAGATGACGACTTAGATGGTCGCATTATGCAGCTTCCTAATAGAGATGAGGTGTCGGTAGATATACAGGAACAGCTTGTTGTTGAACTGTGTTCAAAATAAACTTAATAGTCATTTTAAATTAATACAGTATCAGAGTGTGCAATTAAATTATGAAATCCTACCTTAAGTGTCTTGCCCAGAAAAAGGTTTTCTTGCAGTTCATGATGGTTCAACCTAAATAGAGTATAAAAGTTTTCTGCTGGAGGCTATTTTTAGAGGGGATATTTAATGGTAATAAGGAGGATTGTGTATGCGTATCAGATGGAAGGAGTTTGAACTACCGAATAGGGTCAGTATAGAGAAAGAAACGTATACGGACTCTTATGGGAAGTTCATTGCAGAGCCTTTTGAACGAGGCTTTGGTATTACAATTGGAAATGGTTTGAGGAGAATTTTGCTTTCTTCATTGGAAGGAAGCGCGGTGACATCGGCTAAGATTGAGGGTGTAGAGCACGAATTCAGTACAATTCCGAATGTAGTAGAAGATACAATTGATATTATTTTAAATATTAAGAATCTTGTTGTAAAATTACATACCGATCAACATAAAAAGATAAGAATAGAAGCGAAGAAAAAAGGCGAAGTTACGGCAGCAGATATTGTTGCGGATGATGGAGTGGAAGTTGTTAACAAAGATCTGCATATAGCAACGCTATCTGAAAATATTGATTTTAAAGTTGAAATGGAGGTTAAAAAGGGAAGAGGCTATAAAACGGCAGATGAAAACGGTGCTGGTGGTCATGAAATTGGCGTTGTTCCTATAGATGCAATTTTTTCTCCAGTCCGTAAAACCAAGATACGTGTAGAAGAAACTCGAGTAGGTAGAAGAACCAATTACGACAAATTGGTTATTGAAATATGGACAAATGGTATTATTTCCCCTGAAATGGCGCTTACAGAGGCGTCAAAGGTTTTTAGAAAACATTTAAATCCATTTGTGCATTACTTTGAACTGGGTAGAGAGATGCCACAAAAAGGTGAAAAGCAGATTGAGAAAGCGGATGAAAAACTGGATGAAAAAGTGGATGA
>JAAETN010000735.1 GCA_024228355.1 Maribacter sp.
TAGAGCCCCCCCTAATTGACGCCCCGGGGGGCGTCAATTAGGTTTTTTTTCCCTCTATACGCCCCGGGGCGTTAATTAGGAGCGAAAAAATATTTTTCAAAAATCAAAATACAAGTTTGAATAACTGTCAATAACTGTCATAACTGCCAATAACTGCCATTTCAAGCATCAAAATACAAGTTTGAATAACTGCCGTTCAGGAGAGGGGCGGGGTCTATCTAATAGGGGGCTATCTGATGAAGGGGCTATCTAATAGTCCTCTTTGTATTTTTGTATTTTCCCATATACGCCCCGGGGCGTTAATTAGGCGCCAAAAATATTTTGGAAAAAAGCCATTTTCCGAATTAACTCCCGGGGCTCTAGTTCGGCAAACTCCGGTACCGCTTAAAGTTCAAGTTGAGCCCCCACGCCGAAATTGGAAAAAAATTGCATTATCTTATCGAAACGCACCGAAAACGCACTATTTAAACCGTCCCCAAGAAAGCTTTTTCTGCAGTCAAAAACATATTCATTGATGACTTAATTTCTGCCAAATTCGAGGATCCGAGGTTAAGAAAGGCACTGGAAACGGGTAAGGCGAATGCTAACGCAGATATCCAAATTACAATTATCATCAGCAAGCAATGCTTCGTTGTAACGCTTGTATGGTAAAATATTGGCTTGGCTATTGCCAAAAGTTGGAAAATATTGAGAATTGTATATGTAAACATGGTCAGACAACCTCCAGCGAGAGATATGGCGAAAAAAATCATAATCGAGGGTCCAATATGCTTTTGAAACCATTTCGACCAATTTGGGCTTGAAACTAGTGTAATACAAAGTATGATTGTTCCGATTAATTGAAGACAATCACCAATCGATAAATTGATCAGTAGGAGATATCGCCGTATTGGCAATCGATTATTCTTCAGTTCAAAGCTTGCTATAACTACAAAGTAGAGGATGATGCAAGATGCTATAACCATAATTGCACTGAACACTGAA
>JAAETN010000736.1 GCA_024228355.1 Maribacter sp.
ATCTTTCTTGCAGGCCAAATAAATGGTACTTCAGGTTATGAGGAGGCTGCTGCACAGGGAATTATGGCCGGAATAAATGCCGTCTTGAAAATCAGACGAAATGAACCTTTTGTTTTAGACAGATCTGAGGCTTATATTGGTGTTTTGATTGATGATTTGGTTACTAAAGGAACTCGAGAGCCATATAGAATGTTTACTTCAAGAGCTGAATACAGGCTCACTCTTCGACATGATAATGCGGATAGGAGGCTAATGAAATATGGTTATAAATTTGGTTTGATTAGTAAGGAGCAATGGGATGCGTTGTTGGTAAAAGAAAGTCTAATTTCAGATACAAATAAATATATTGAGCACAAAAAATACGGAGCAGATTCATTGTTAAAGCTTTTGAGGCGGCCAAACTTAGGCTTCAATGACATATTAGCAATAGATAAAGATCTGATGAAGAAAGAGATTCCTTTTACAGTACAAGAACAAGTAGAAATTGAGGCAAAATATAAAGGCTATATCAATAGGCAAAATCAACAAATTGAGAAATTCAAACGGATGGAAGGCCTTTCACTTCCCTCACATTTCCAC
>JAAETN010000737.1 GCA_024228355.1 Maribacter sp.
ATTGAAGAAGAAAACTAATTTACGTTTTCCAACTTTTTTCCCGCTTATTCCAAGTTTCCATCTTCGTTTTACATCAGTTTTTTTCATTTTTGGTTTATAATGCACATTTAACAAGTCATTACTATTTGGTCTTGTGGTGTAGTGGTTAAGACGTTTGAAATTTAAAAGTTCGATCCCTGGTGGTGGCACAAAAAAAAAAACTACCGTAATCCAAAATCGTGCCAGGACCTAAAAAAAACAAACATTTAAAGTTGTTCCAATTTCAACCAGCGTCATTCTTGCATTCTGTGGTGGCGAAGGATGGTTGTGTCCGGTGTCTGCTGTACAGAAAATCTGCAACAATGATTGGTAAGTCACAAAATAATATACTGTAACTAAACAATGATTAAGATTCCATTGATTCCTTTCCAATGATTCTTCAGATTTGTTTGGGCTTGAAAGGTAGATAAACTAAACAATGATTAAGATTCCATTGATGCCGTGCCATTGATACTTAGGAGTTGTATTGGGCTTGCAGGGCAGAAAACCAAGCAACGACTATGATCACATTGATTCAGTCCTTTCCTTCAACCCTATCCCTCCTGGA
>JAAETN010000738.1 GCA_024228355.1 Maribacter sp.
GAGAGCATAAAACCCCAGGTGACTTTCGTCTTACACAAAACTGGATAGGGGGTACCAATTTATCAAATGCAGTTTTTATTCCTCCTAATCAGGAAGTTGTGCCAGAGCTCATGGGTGATCTTGAAATGTTTTGGCACAATGAAAAAATCCAGGTTCCAGATTTGGTTCGTATCGCCATAAGCCATTATCAATTTGAGACGATTCATCCCTTTTTAGATGGAAATGGACGTATAGGCAGATTGCTCGTCACACTCTATTTAATTGATCGTGGCATATTAGAAAAACCATCACTTTATTTATCTGATTTTTTAGAACGTAATCGTGGTGCGTATTATGATGCTTTAACAAGTGTGCGCTCATCAAATGATCTGGTTCATTGGGTTATCTTCTTTCTTGATGCGGTGATAGAAACAGCACAAAGTAGTAAGAATACCTTTCAGGAAATCATGACTCTTCGTAACCAGTTGGAAAGTCAAATGGTTACTCTCGGTCGCCGTGCCGAAAATGCAAGATTGTTATTATTGCACCTTTATCAGAGACCTGTAGTGAACGGTAAGGAGGTTGCCGATTTGTTAGGGGTTACTCCTCGGGCTGCTAATGGTTTAATCGAGCGATTTGTTCAATTAGAAATACTAGAAGAAGCAACCGGATTTCAACGTAACAGGCTTTTTGTTTTTCGTAGATATATTGGATTATTCGGTTAGTTGTTTCGTTGTATAAAGTACAACAAGGAAAACTATAATATACTTTAAAGCAACTAAAGTA
>JAAETN010000739.1 GCA_024228355.1 Maribacter sp.
CAACCGGGTCACCGCTTTTGATGATCTGGCCACCGAAGGTAATCCAATCTTGAAAATCATTGTAGGATTCTACTTTGGTGGTTTCGGCACGGATCGTCTGACGAAAATCGGCCTCAGAGATGTAACGCAACAAAAACAAGGTTCGCGTCACACGCCCCAGCTCACGGTATGCTTGATATACTTCACACGGTCACAACTTCAACTTTTTGACCTCTTTAAAAGATTGGAATTTTAAAGTAAGCAAGGAATCCAATTCTTCTTTATAAATCGTGTGTGTTTGAGCCAAACAATCTGAAATAGCATTTTTAAAAGCGTCAAATTGGGAGTAATATTTTGAGTATAAACATTTCTTTTTAACAAATTTCCAAAGTCTTTCAATCAAATTGAGATTTGGCGAATAAGATGGTAGATAAAGCAAGTGAATATTAAGCGCGTCTGCACACCCGAAAACCAAGTCACATTTTTGATAACTGGCATTATCAAGCACAACGGTTATTGGTAAATCAGGGTGCATTTGTCTGAGTTTCCAAAGCAAGTCACAAACGCTATAAGAATTAATATAAGCATCATTAGTCACCATAATAAGCTGATGAGTAATCGCATCAAGCGCACCTAAAACATTAAAACGTTTCCGACCAGCTGGTGCTTTAATAAATAAACGGCAAAAACTCCATAAATAACCTAAAAAAGGGGCCAGGACAAAATGAGCGGCATCAACGAAGTAAACGGCACGGTCCCCTTTTTTAGCTTCATCCAGAACCGGTTCTAATTGTTCTTTTTTAAATTTTTCTTGTTTATCTGCATCGGCTTTAGAGGGTAACATACCGACTTTACGATACTTCAAACCAATCTTCTTGAGAAAATTTCGGATTTGAGTTTCACTGCGTTTTATGCCAGTTAATTCTTCAATTTTTGCCATGGCCTCTTTGATGGAAGCCGGCGGATGTTTTTCAAAATAAGCTTCTATTGTTTTGATGTGTTTGTCAAGTTCACTTTTTGGTTGACGAAAATTCAATTCTTTAAGTTTTTTAATGCCGCCTTCTTGATAGTCCTTTAAATAACAACATAAAGTTGCTTTTGATATTTTAGCAATTGCCATTATTTCTTTGTGAGGATAGCCGATACTTTTCAGCCATAATACTTCCATCTTCTTCTGGACACGAGGATGAGGGTGATGATATCTTTCGTAATGTAAGGCTTCACGTTCTTCTTCAAGAAAATCTATTTTTATCATTTTTATCTCCAAATGGATGATTGATTATTAAGTAATTATTATATCATTTTTTAGCCTATAAAAAGTTTAGTTTATTGCCGTGCGAAGTATAAGAAGGGCCAGCTCGCCGAGGTCACCAAGCTGCTGGCTGTGGGTACCGATGAACGATTAAACCCACGTTTTTTCAAACTGTTGTTGGTCCTGTGTATAATGACAAGCACTGACTATACGATTTCTATCTATCGGCTCGCACGTTTGCTCTCGGACTTCCTTCAGA
>JAAETN010000740.1 GCA_024228355.1 Maribacter sp.
AGCAATATAGTTCAATAGTACCTGATCGATATCGTCCCCACCAAGATGAGTATTACCATTTGTGGAAAGTACCTCAAAAACGCCTTCCCCTACTTCCAATATTGAGACATCAAAGGTTCCACCACCAAGGTCAAAAACAGCTATTTTTTCGTTTTGCTTTTTGTCAATGCCATATGCTAAGGATGCGGCAGTTGGTTCATTAATAATACGAACTACATCCAAACCCGCTATTGAGCCGGCATCTTTTGTCGCCTGCCTCTGGCTGTCATTGAAATAAGCAGGAACCGTAATTACAGCTTTTTTGACCTCTGTACCCAGATAATCTTCAGCAGTTTTCTTAAGATTTTGAAGCACCATAGCAGAGATTTCCGGAGGAGTGAAACTTTTCCCCCTTGCTTCTACCTTTACTAATTCATCCGGGCCACCAGCTATTTCGTACGGTACCAGCTTCTCTTCCTCTCCAACTTCATTATGTCTCCTACCCATAAAACGTTTAATAGAAAACACCGTGTTTTTCGGGTTTATAACAGCCTGACGCTTGGCAAGTTGTCCAACCAGTCGCTCATCCTTATCAGTAAAAGCCACAACTGAAGGGGTAATTCTGTTCCCTTCTGAATTTGTTATTACCTTTGGCTGATCACCTTCCATTATGGCCACCACAGAATTAGTAGTTCCAAGATCTATACCAATAATTTTTTCCATGAAATTCTCCTTATAATAAAATTCAACACTTTTTGCTTAAACCAGATTGATAATCGTTATATTTCTCTTCAAAGAAGATCTTAACTGACTTTTTCCCGACAGACTAAAGATGCTTACTTTAATCGATAAAATCTTCTGATCTTGATAATAAGCAAACAATATACCATTTATTTTCAAAACTCCACAAGCGCTTATATTTTAGATACTTATAGAATTATTAATAATTTACAGATGCAAATATATTCTATTTTACCACTGCCACATGCCA
>JAAETN010000741.1 GCA_024228355.1 Maribacter sp.
GAGTGGTTGGCTAGACCTTACTCGACAGGGACTTCCACCCTGTAAGATGCTCCAAGCTTTGCTTGTCGCACTAACGCCGCAATTTGCTGAAGGCAAATGATGGGCGTGTTTTGGCCCAGCATTTGACTTTCAGCAAGATTGTCTTGTTATGTGATGTATTCACTTATAGTGCCTATTTAAGACCCCAAACTTTATTACTAAGGCACCCACCAGAAATGATGCCCCCCACATTTGAACAAAACTTTCCCAGTTACTCACTAAAGGTTTGAAAAGAATAATTGATAGTAAAATTGGAGCTGTCATTAGTAGAGGTGCAACACCAGATAAAATTACATTTTGGGATTTAGATGCAATAAAACGCCCCACAAAAAAATGGATGCTATACCAAGCAATACCATAAATAAGACCAACTACTATCGCGTTCATTTTTACAATTTTGGTTTCACATAACGAGGCTGTAGAAAAATCCAGGAAACGAAGTTCTCTCCGGTTCCTTTTTGACTTTTTAAGATCTGATTTACCATTTTGTCTTTATCCACGTCCTGTTTTGAAACAGTGCTTAGATTAACGATAGTTCGTTATATTATCAATATGGGCTTGCTATTTGGCGCTAATTGGCCTTTTTGGCTGCGTTTCAGC
>JAAETN010000742.1 GCA_024228355.1 Maribacter sp.
ACGCTGGCAGGATTATATGACGAAAACATCAAAGTACTGAAATGGAGTCCCTTAGAAAACAGATTAATTAATCTGTTTTCCCATATCAGCAAGAATGATTTTGCCTTTCCTATAAATCAAAAAGGCTAGGTAACCATAAGCTCAATTGCGGGAAATAAGTCACCAAAAACAAGGCGATGATCATGGCGATAAATAATGGCAACAACGGTTTAAATACCTTTTCAATGGTCGTCTTTGCAATACCTACACCTACAAAGAGCACCGACCCCACCGGGGGCGTACATAGGCCTATACAAAGATTAAGCACCATGATGATACCAAAATGAACCGGATCAAGCCCTAATTTGGTCACAACCGGTAAGAATATAGGGGTAAAAATAAGTACAGCTGGGGTCATATCCATAAACACACCTACACACAATAACAGCAAATTAATGATCAACAAGATCACAATTTTATTATCGCTCAAACTCAATAATCCAGAGCTGATATCCTGAGGAATGTTTTCGTAAGACAATGCCCACGACATACACATTGATGCTCCAATCAGCAGCATCACAATAGCTGTGGTGGCAGAAGAATCCAACAGTATCTGCGGAAGTTTAGGCATGGATATTTCCTTATAAACAAAGCCTAGGACCAGACTATATAAAACGGCAATTGCAGATGCCTCTGTAGCTGTGAAAATTCCGGTAACAATGCCCCCAATGACAACTACCAACATCAAGAGACTGGGAAAGGCATCGATAAAGGTCTTGAAAACCTCTTTTAGGCTACTTCTTTTTCCAATCTTGTAGCCTTTTTTCTTTGCCCAGACCGATGCCACGATCATTAAAAAAAGACCCGTTAAGATTCCTGGTATATATCCTGCCAAGAATAATGCGGCAATAGACGCTCCTCCACTGGCCAAGGAATAAACAATCAATACATTACTTGGCGGAATGACCAAACCGGTAGTGGCAGAGGTAATGTTTACCGCGGCACCAAATTCTTTGGAATAGCCTTCTTTTTCCATTTCCGGACCCAGAATACTTCCCATTGCTGAAGCAGAAGCCATGGCCGAACCTGCAATGGCCCCCATTAACATGGCAGCAATGACATTGATCAATGCGAGACCGCCTGGGAGCGATCCCACCAGGGTTTTTGCGAAGGCGATCAGGCGGTGTGCAATACCACCCTTGTTCATGAGTTCTCCCGATAAGATAAAGAACGGAATCGCCAATAATGCAAAACTGTCCAAGCCTGTCGCCATTCGCTGTGCGACAGTTGTAAATGCAGGCATGGCAGGAATATTGACCAACATGGTCAGCATAGAGGATATGGCGATACTCCAAGCAACCGGAGTACCTATTGCCAACAGATAAATAAAACTGATTACCAATACAAGAATAGGAATATGCTCCATTATGATCTTAGGTTTTTTAGGTCAGCTATTTTGTAGTACATGATCAACAGACCACTAATGGGAAGTATAAAATAGACCACGGCCAACGGTATCCGAAGCGCCGGGGATTGTTGTCCCAGAATATAGGAGATATATACCAAACGTGATCCCCCAATGATAAAGGCAAAAAATACGAAGAGTATAATCAAGACTGCGACCAATATTTTCAACTTTTTCCGTGTTTTGGGTTTGGCCCTTGAGGGTAAAATATCGATGGCTACGTGTAAATTCCTTCCCGAAACGTAAGCAGCCCCCAAAACGCCTATCCATATCATAAGATATCGGGCCAATTCGTCGGTGAAAGCACTGGGATCACCGGTTACATATCTTGTGAATACCTGCCAAAGTACGTTTATGACCATAACGGACATAATCAGTACAAGGGTACTGCTTAAAATAGTGTCTAATCGTGTTCTAAATCCCATATTAGTTGGTTTCTTTGATTCGTTTTATTAGTGGATAGATCTCGGTGTCCTGCTTATAACCTTCATAGATTCCCGCTACCTTTTTCGCAAAAAGGGATTTGTCAGGTCTACTTACCTGTACTCCCGCTTTTTGAACTTCGCGCAAGGCTTCCTCTTCAGCTTCGGCCCATAGAATTCTTTGATACTTAACCGATTCATTTACCGAAGCAGTCAACCATTGTTGTTCTTGATCGTTAAGTTTGTCCCAAACGTAGGTTCCGATCAACAAAACATCCGGCAGTACGGTATGTTCGTCCAAGGAATAATACTTACAGACCTCATAATGTCTTGATAGGTAAAAACTTGGTGGATTGTTTTCAGCCCCATCTACCACTCCCTGTTGTAAAGAGGTATAAAGCTCGCCCCACGAAATAGGTGTAGGTGACCCTCCCAGGGCCTTTACCATATTCACTGCGGTGACGCTCTCCATGACCCTAATTTTTTGTCCTTCAAGGTCAGAAGGCTGCTCAATTGGTTTTTCCATGGTATAGAAACTACGGCTTCCCGCATCATAATATCCTAGTCCTTTTAGCCAATAATTCTCTCCTTCATTCAAAAGTTCCTGTCCGATCGGACCATCCAATACATTGAATGAATGTTGGCGATCACGAAAAAGAAAGGGCAGTCCAAGGACTTTCATCTTAGGGGCAAAATTTTCCAAGACCCCCACGGATACCTTGGTCATGTCCAAACTGCCAATCTGCAAAAGTTCCAAACATTCACGTTCAGTACCTAACTGCTGACTTGGGTAGATTTCCAATTTTAGACGACCGCCTGAACGCTCCAATAAATCCTGGCCCATTTTTACCATAGCCTTATGTACCGAATGACTTACGTCCAGACCATGACCCAAACGCATGGTTTTGGTAGCGTTTTCTGTAGTGCAACTAATAAGAAGTCCTGATAAAATAAAACATGAAAACCTAAAAAATCGAGATGGGGAAAATCCTAATATTTTCTCCCCAAGAGTCATTGTTTTCTTCATTTTTATTTAATCTTAAAAATTAAAATATTCTTTTGCGTTGTTATAACAGATATCTTCTATAATCTTGCCTATCCAATCCATATCATTGGGCAACTCACCGTTTTGAATATCCTTACCGAAAAGGTTGCAGAGAATTCGTCTGAAATATTCATGGCGGGGAAAGGAAAGGAAACTCCTAGAATCAGTAAGCATACCAACAAAGCAGCTCAACATACCCATATTCGACAGGGTTTTTACCTGCTCTTCGATGCCATTTTTTTGATCTAAGAACCACCAACCTGATCCCCATTGTACCTTACCCTTGATACTACCATCATTAAAATTACCGATCATGGCCGCAAAAATTGCATTGTCATTTGGATTGAGATTGTATAGTATGGTCTTTGCCAATTTATCCTTACTGTCAAGTCTGTCTAAAAACTTGGAAAGATTTTGGGCCTGTGGGTAATCCCCAATGGAATCCCACCCAGTATCAGGTCCTAAACGTTTGAACATTCTACTGTTATTGTTACGCAGGGCACCTAGGTGAAATTGTTGTACCCAGCCTAATTTGTGGTATTGCTCGGAACAAAAAAGCAACAGGGCACTTTGAAATTTTGCAGCTTCCATTTCAGAAACCTGTTTTCCTGTTCTTCGTTTTTCGAAAATGACAGCAACTTCCTTCTGTGTGAAGTCAGTTGCAAAAATATTGGTTAAGCCATGATCGCTCAACCTGCAACCATTCTCATGAAAATATTGTATTCTACTTTCCAATGCCGAACAGAGTTGTTCATAAGATCTTATAGAACTTTCGCTTACGGTTTCAAGCAGATCGATATACGTATTATACCCCTCGGATTGCATCATAATGGACTTATCGGGTCTGAATGCCGTACTTACCTTGGTGGTGAAATCACTTTGAACCAATTTTTGATGATGTTCCAATGTATCAGTAGGGTCTTCTGTTGTACATAACAGCTCTACATTCATCTTCGAAATCAGTTCCCTACAACTATACTGTTTGGATTGTAGTTTACTCGAGGTCTCACCATAGATTTTTTTGGCATTTTTGGCGGTTAAGATTTCATGAATGTCAAAATAGCGGGCCAGCTCCATATGCGTCCAATGGTATAATGGGTTACGCATGGTGTAGGGTACCGTTTGCCCCCATTTTATAAACTTCTCTTCATCGGAAGCATCGCCTGTAACGTATTTTTCATCTATCCCTAATGTCCTAAGCGCACGATATTTATAATGATCACCGTTCAACCAAGCCTGCGTCGTATTCTCAAAAATAGTATCATTGGCCAATTGTTCTGGCGAAAGATGGTTGTGATAGTCGATAATAGGCATTCCTTTGGCGTGTTCATGATACAGGATTTTCGCATACTTGTTCTGTAATAGAAAATCATCATGAATAAGTGGTTGTCGGGTAATTGTGTCTTTCATGAGTTACTCCTTTTTTAAAGCGATCTGGAAATTCCCATTTCCAAGCCCCTTAGTTCTGCCAGTCCTCTAAGTCTGCCAATTGCCGAATATCCTGGATTGGTTTTCTTGGTAAGGTCGTCTAGCATTAGATGTCCATGATCCGGACGCATCGGCATACGATGGTCTTGTCTTCCAGAATTGATTCGATGCCGTTGTTCCTGAACCAACGCCTTTACAACTCCATACATATCAACATCACCCTCTAAATGATCCGCCTCATAAAAATTTCCAGCGGTATCGCGTTTGGTACTTCGTAAATGTATAAAATTGATTCTACTACCCAATCGATTGACCATTTCAGAGAGGTTATTGTCTTTTCGTACGCCATAGGATCCCGTACAAAAACACAGTCCATTACGGGGGCTATCATAAGCCTCAATAATTCTTCTTGCATCAGATTCCGTGCTTACCACACGTGGTAACCCTAATAAAGGAAAAGGGGGATCATCAGGATGAATGGCCAAATTTACACCTGCCTTTTCAGCGAATGGTACTATTGCCTTGATAAACGCATACAGATTTTGCCGCAGCTCTTTTTCACCTATGGTTGCATAGGAATCAAGCGCGGCTTGAAATTGCTCCAAGGTGTAACCTTCATCCGCGCCAGGCAGACCAGCGATAATGTTATTCACCAATTTTTTCTTTCGTGCTTCGGTCATAGACCCAATAAGTTGCCTTGCCTTCCCATACTCTTCCTGCGAATAAGAATCCTTTACATTAGGTCTCTTCAGCAAAAAAAGCTCAAAAACTGCAAACTCCAAAGCATCAAAACGAAGAGCTTTGGAACCGTCTGGTAATTCATAATACAAATCTGTACGGGTCCAATCTAATATTGGCATAAAATTGTAACAGACTGTATCGATATCGCAAGAACCTAAGTTTGTGATACTCTCTTTATAATTTGCAATGTATTCCAAGTAATCACCTGAACGCTTTTTTATATCCTCATGAACGGGAATACTTTCAACGACAGACCAGGTAAGTCCTGCAGCTTCGATTTCTTTTTTACGTGCTTTGATTTCAGAAACCGACCATACCTCACCATTGGGAATGTGATGCAGTGCGGTTACCACACCAGTAGCCCCTGCCTGTCTAATATCCAACAATGTAACGGGATCGTTTGGCCCGTACCATCTCCAAGTCTGTTCCATCCCTTGCATATACTTATTTTTTGAGTAAATGTGTTGGGAAGTCTGTAATTTTTTCACAACCTATCTGTTCCATAACCTGTTGAAGTTGGGTTTTCAATAAGGAAATGGTATGTTCACCACCCTGTTTTCCTAATGCGGCTACCCCATACATAAAAGAACGCCCTAGAAATGTGAATTCCGCTCCGCTGGCCATGGTCCTGGCTATATCAGGACCAGAACGCAGGCCGCTGTCCATCATTACTTTTATTTGTGAACCATATTTTTCGTTAATCCTGCTCATTGGTTTTATTGTAGATTCGCCAGCATCCAGTTGTCTTCCACCATGATTGGAAACAATGATGCCATCCAATCCTAATTGAATTGCCTTTTCCGTATCAGCAATGGAAGAAACTCCCTTAAGAACAATTTTTCCTTTCCATAGGTCGCGAATGGGTGCTATTTTATCCATACTCATTCTTTTGGAAAAAGTCTGGTCCATGAATTTCCCCAGTTGCTTTAAATCCAATCCTTTTGGCATATAAGGTTTTAGTACTTCAAAACTTGGTTGGCCATGTATTAAGGTTTGTAAGGCCCAATTGGGTTTTTCGAAAATTTGGAGAATATTGTTCAAGCTCATTTTCGGAGGCATTGAGAGTCCGTTTCGAATTTCCTTCGCTCTAAAACCAAAGGAGGGTGCATCACATAGCAATACTAGAACAGGGCATTGCGCAGCTTCAGCCCTTTTCAACATATCATTTCTTATATTATTCTCCACTGGGTGATATAATTGAAACCAAGCTCTACCTTCAGATACTTCACTGATTCTTTCAATACTGCTAGTTGAAACAGTACTTAATACATATGGAATATTATGTTCAACGGCGGCTTTTGCCAATATTTCTGCGGCATTGGGCCACATTAATCCTTGTAATCCTACAGGGGCTATTCCAAAAGGGGCATCATAAATATGTCCGAACAATTCTGTTTTTAAACTAGCACCATTGAAACTGTCCAAATAATTTGGTCGAAGTTGTACATCGCGAATTTCACTTGTATTGCGCTTAAGATTTACTTCTTCATTACACCCACCATCCAAGTATTCAAATGCAAATCTTGGAATTCTTTTCTTTGCCTTGATTCTTAAATCCTCAATAGCGGGGTAGTTTGAATTGAAATGTTTTGCTATACTGTTTCTTGACATTTTTTTTAATCATTAATTAATTTCCTAAAATGAATTCTAAATCGGGGTTGTCTTCCTCCAAAGAAGCAATTGCTTCCTTGGTTACTCCGGTTTTCCAGAGATAGACCCGCCTGAGACTTTTTATCTTCGTCAGGTCTTGCAAGCAAGAATCCGTTACTTTGGTATCGTATAAATTTAAGACTTCTAGATGCTCAAGATTGGAAAGTGCTGAAATTCCCAAATCGGAGATTGCTGTTTTTTCCAATTGTAATCGAGTTAGGTTCAACAAGTTCCCTATTTCGGAAAGCCATTCATTTTCAACATTGCTTTGCGCAAGGGAAAGCCATGTAATATGGTTCTTGGCTCCATTCAAAACTTTTAGGTGTTCTTGGGTCAGTTCAGATTTTGAATATTTTACATCCAATAAATTATTCTCGTCACCTAAAGATCTTACCAAAAACCCTTTAGACGATAAAACAGCCAACTGGGTTGTATCAATGGGGCTGATCATCACTGATTCGTACCATGGTTTGTGCTCTGTGTCCAAACCATATAAGCGCATTAAAACTAGTTTTATTGATTCATTCAATTCAGTGTCCGATACTTTTTTGTCAAAGTCCGCACCATTGTTGATCCACCATTCCATTACCTTTATTTCATCATAGGTCATCGGATTGCCTTTCGGGGGCATGAATTTGGTGCTTTCCTGTGAAAGGGTCACCCGTTGGAATATTTCGCTTTCTTCCAAATCTCCCGGTGCCAGAACAGGCCCGTTTTCACCACCTTCTTGCAAAAATTCCTGATTGGCCAAGTTGAGGCCACCCTTTTGTTCATCATTACTGTGACAAGCTAAACATTTGCCTTGCAATATGGGTTGTATTAGATCGGAATACACCACTACCGAATCGGGCGAATTGTACTGGGGAAGTCCTTCTATTTTATTTGATAGGCCTAATAAATTCTGGATGGGGGTAGGAGCGTGTTCAACCAGATAGTTTTCCCCATGCGTAAGATTACCTCCTTTGTGGCCTTCGACCATAAGCATTAGCAATAATAGAATGTTCGCCGAATTGTGTATTGTTTTTGAATAGTTTTTATGATTTTTCTTGATCCACCACCCGGCAAAGGCGACCACCACCAAAGCTATACCCAACCATTTGTGTATAAAAAGATTATCTTCCGAATAACTACCGCTATCTCCTAAAAACCACCCACAGAATGCTGCAGCAAACGCACTTATGCCACCTATTAACCAAGAATCGGCTATGAGTTTATTATTCTTCTTGTTCTTTCTATGATTTCCCAACCACTCTAAAAGTATGGCCAATACTAAAAAACCAATAGGCAGGTGAACAAATAGAGGATGAAACCTGCCAAAAAAGGTAGAGAATTCTAATGCAATCATATAATCAATGCAGTTTAATCGCTATGTAATTTTTATTTATCACTTCGTTCTATTACTAGGTTTTTCAGGCTAAAATTTCATTGACTACTTCTCCATGAACATCGGTAAGTCTGTATCTTCTTCCCTGAAATTTAAAGGTCAATCTTTCATGATCAACACCCAAAAGGTGCATCAAAGTGGCTTGGAAGTCATGTATATGAACAGGTCTTTGCACCACATTGTACCCAAAGTCATCGGTGGCTCCAAGTGTGAAACCTTTTTTAATTCCCGCTCCTGCCATAAATATAGTAAAGCATTTTGGATGATGGTCCCTGCCAAAATTATCAGGAGTGAGCTTGCCCTGGGAATAATTTGTCCTTCCAAATTCACCGCCCCAGATTACCAGGGTATCCTCAAACATCCCTCGTTGTTTCAAATCGGTGATTAAGGCCGCTGTTGCTTGATCTGTTTCTTTACATTGTACTTTGCTTGCATTTGGTAAAAGATCACCGGCGAGTTGCCAAGTAACAAACTGGTCATATGGCATATTGTCTTTGAAAGATTTGATTACCCAGTCGCGCCAAGGCCACATCAATCGCCAACCATCTGCATGCAGCCCATGGGAGTCCGCATATCGGGATATATCCATCCAATCCAAAGTCAATCGTTCTGCATAAGCGTCAGTTGCCAATAATTCGTCCACAACGCTTTCATAGGCATCTGCCCCCTTATCCTTTAAAAAATGCTCAATTTCGGTTATAGTTGGAGGTAAACCTGTCAAATCCATAGTTACCCTACGAAGTAATCTTTCTTTATCGGCTTCAATTGAAGGTTTTAAACTTTTTTCAACTAATTTTTTTTGGATAAAATTGTCGATTGGATTGTGGGATTTCCATGTTGTTTCCTTAATCTCCGGTAAATCGGGTTTTTCAGGTTTTATATATGCCCAGTGGTTTTTCCATTCTGCTCCTTGTTCTATCCATTTTAGAATCGTGGCCTTTTCAGCTGCGGACAACTTCAGATGTGATTCCGATGGAGGCATAGTAAGCTCAGGATCATCACTTAGGATTCTGTGAAGACTTTCACTTTTAGATGGATTCTTGGAAACAATTGCGTAATTACCACTACTTAATTTTGAAAATGCATCCACTTCCAAATCAAGTCTCAAGTCTGCTTTACGTGTATTTTTATCAGGCCCGTGACTAGCATAGCAGCGATCGGATAAAATTGGTTTTACATGAAAGTTGAAATCTATAGTTTCAGGAAGTTCTTCGTATGCAATTTCAACATCCTGTGGAACGCTCAGTGAACAGGAAACGGATACCAATGTCAATACCAGTACTATAAATTTTGCAAAATTCATTGGAAATTATGAATGAGAACATTAAAAATACATTATTTAAAATTAAAACTTATGAATTGAAATTGGGCAATTAAATATGTTATATATAATATTATTCTGGCAATAAATATAGTGCAGGGATTACCATTTTCATTTTCAAATTTCTGTGTTGAATATAAGTTTTTTGAAATGAAAATTAGTCATACCTTAGCAGCCTAAAATTTCATTGGTATACTAGTTCGGTTGGTTTACCTGCCCACCATGGAATATTATTTGGAGTGTTAGCTCAGTTGGTTTAGAGCACCGCCTTGACAGGGCGGGGGTCGTTGGTTCGAATCCAATACACTCCACAAGTAAAAGGCCACACCATAGGTGTGGTTTTGTCTTTGAGGGAAGTTACACCAAACGTGTTTGGTGGAAAATGACCGAAAATAGAAAACAGTTTTATGGTGCTTTTTGCTTGGGTACAGGAACACTCATTCTGGTTCATCTTTTTTGGATAATCCAATACACTCCGCTAAGTAGGAGGGGAGTACTTCCATGACAGGGCAGAGGTCATTATTTCGAATCCAGTATATCCCACAATCCTTCCATTATTTATAAGATTACTTGGAACCTAGTGTTATGTTAGAGTAAATCAAGTAGCCTTTCCAAAGCCATTCCTCGTGATCCTTTAATGAGAATGTTGCTATTTGCTGGCAGGTTTTCCTTGGAAAGATGTGTAGCAAGGGCATCATAATCCTTGAATTTCTGTTGGGAGGTTTTGGTTCGATTAAAATTTTCCCCAACCAGGAATACCTTTTCTAAATTTAGGCTATTTGCCAAATCGGCAATATTTTGGTGCTCAATATTGGCAGTTTTGCCTAATTCGAACATATCTCCCAAAAATGCAATTTTTGGGCTACCTGTTAAAATACTGAAATTTTCCAATGCCACCTTCATACTTGACGGATTTGCGTTGTAAGCGTCAAGTATAATCTGATTGCCATTCTTTTCGATGATTTGGGATCTATTATTTTGAGGTTTGTAAGATTCAATGGCCCACTTTATGTCTTTCAATTCGACATTAAAATATTTACCCATAAGAATGGCCGCACAGCAATTGGTAAAGTTATAACTACCTATAAGATTGGAATTGATTTGAATTTCTTCAACCTTGATTGAAACATAGGGATTAGCGCCTATAAATTCAATCTTGTAGTAATCCTTTTTGTCTGTGGTGAATCCATATTTCTTAACGTAGTGTCCTAGCTTTTCCAATTGAACAAGATCATCTGCATTCAAGAATATCGATTTATTATGATCGATCAAATAATCGTAAAGTTCACTTTTTCCTTTTATGACCCCTTCAACACTTCCAAACCCTTCTAAATGGGCCTTACCAAAATTCGTAATATATCCAAAATCAGGCTGGGCTATTGAACAAAGGAATTTAATTTCCTTCAAGTGATTGGCACCCATTTCAACAATAGCAATTTCGGTATCCTTCTTTATTGACAATAATGTAAGTGGCACACCTATATGGTTGTTTAGGTTACCGATTGTGGAAATGGTCTTGTATTTCTTGGAAATCACTGCATTAATGAGCTCCTTGGTGGTCGTTTTGCCATTACTCCCGGTTAAGCCAATAATCTTTGCTTTGGATTGATTTCTATGGAATGTCGCCAATTTTTGGAGCGTCTGCAATGTATCATCCACTAAAATCGTCTTGTCTGTTGTTGCGTATTTTTTTTCGTCGACTACGGCGTACGTAGCTCCCTTTTTCAAAGCTTCTTCAGCAAATAAGTTACCATTGAAATTGTCTCCTTTAAGCGCGAAGAAAAGACAGTTTTCTTCTATTTTTCTCGTATCAGTGCAAATAATGGGAGACTGTAAAAAGATTTGGTAGAGTTTCTCTATAATCATAATTCAAAGATAAAAAAAAGCCCTGACGAATTCGACAGGGTTTTTTTTTGAATCTCAATTAATACTATTTGGCTTTCTTGCCTCTAACAGTTTTATTTTTGGTTTTTGACTTGGAACCTACTCTAGACATTGCACATCTGAAACCAATGTAATCAGTGGCCATGTACTGTGGTAAATATCTTCTTTGAGCAGGATCTAACCAATAGGCCCTGTCTCTCCAAGAACCACCTTTGAATACACGCACCTCATCATTGATCAAAGTTGTCCTGTTATTTGATTGATCGTACTGACGTGTTAATTTTCCTAAAGAATCACGTTCAACTTTGTGTTTTGGAGAATCGTACATTTTTCTTGTATCTTCCGCATCTTCCTCATCACTGAATCTATCAAAGAATCTTGAAGAACTTGGATCACCATCCCTATAACCTCTATTGTCACTTGAAGAGAAATTGGTTCTAAGATAAGTTTCCTCCTCATCTACAGCCACCATTTTAATCTCACCAGGAAGATTAATTGCAACAACCTTACCTGTTGGCAATGTGTCATAAACAACAGAGTCTCTTAAGATGTTTACCTTACCATCTTCTCCAATGGCAGTTTTCATATAAATATTACCTCTGTAATAGTTAAAGTCACTTACTTCATCATCTACAATAGGTCGATAAACATCCGCTACCCATTCGGCAACATTACCAGCCATATCATAAAGACCAAGATCATTAGGTTTATAAGACATTACTTCAGCTGTAATATCAGCGCCGTCATCAGACCATCCTGCTATTCCACCATAATCACCTTTACCTTGTTTGAAGTTTGCTAATTGATCACCTCTACCAACACGTTGGCCATTTCTTGTGTAATCACCTTCCCAAGGATATTTTTTTCTACCCCTATAGTTATTGTATTCCCTAGATCCAACTTGTGCCGCCGCAGCGTATTCCCACTCAGTTTCAGTAGGCAATCTGTACTCTGGCATAATAATACCGCTACTTCTTTTAGCATAAGTGTTTACACTATCTTTTTTCATTTTTCCTTGAAGTGAATCGATCTGCCCATTATAAACAGACTCTGGTCTATTCAGATAGGCTTCTGTACTAAAAGTACCTGCAACTTCACCTTTTGCTGCTTGGTATTTGGCATCTTTCGCCAAATAGCCTTCTCGTTCCAACATTACTTCGTTCACACGGTCAGTTCTCCACTCTGCAAATTGTGTGGCCTGAACCCAGTTTACACCAACAACAGGATATTCTGCATAGGCAGGATGTCTTAAATAATTATTGGTCATTGTCTCATTAAATCCTAGACGGTTTCTCCATACCAAGGTATCTGGCAATGCACCTTTATAGATGTTTGCATATTTCGGATTTTCTGGAGGGTAAACACTCTTTAAATAATCCAAATATTCAAGGTACATTACATTCGTAACCTCCGTTTCATCGATATA
>JAAETN010000743.1 GCA_024228355.1 Maribacter sp.
CGATCCCGCATGAATACCATATTCCATTATCCGCTTTGGTACGCATAGGGCTATTGTTCTTTCTTCGAAATCTATACTATGCAGTTCACATACTACTGATTCAAACGGGGGTTTATAACCACGCGTTTCATCCGACTGGCTAACTTTTCCGGTTTTTGTAATATCTTCTTTGTCGCTCAAGGTCTTTCCTTTCTCAGCCAGCGGCTGAACTAAGTCCTGTTGTATTTTTTTACTACTTTTTACCCTAAGCATATCATCAGGTTTACTTCCTCTTGAGGGACACCGCCCCTCTCTTCAATCATCTCATAAATTCCATCATTGTTAATTCTGCCTAAGACAACTCTCCATATCTCGTCTTGGCTGCCATGGAAGTCTCCAACTATTTCTATATCATCAGGCATACCATTGATTAATGCTCTCAGTTCTCCGACAGTCATGATTATATTCTCCGTAAAGAAGATACAACAAATAAATTTTGTCAGTTTATAGCTTTCCTTAAACAATCAATAGAGCAATAATGATGGATACCTGTAAGTGCTTCGTCAGTAAAACCCGTGCCATTTACTTCAATCCACCTACCACTATACCCTATTCGTATTGGTTCAAGTTGTTGATAAACTCCGCATTCGTCACATTTTTTATATCTTTCAATCACCATATTCCTATTTCTTTCAAAATCTGATCCAAACTCCAAACAATAGTATACTGGCCTCTCCACGTCTCCAATAGTTTTTCTTGGCTTGGTTTCATTTTAGATGTTAACACCTTCCCCGTTGTTTTACTCACTGCAGACGGCGACTTTATTTCGAACCAATAATTGCGGCCCTGGTATCCAACCAAAATATCATTTACCTCAGTTTGTACGCTAACCCCTGAAATCTGCCTTAATGATTTAACAATAGCATTTTGATTGTTATCGATTTTGCTTCTGTGGGCTTTGTTTCGTCTC
>JAAETN010000744.1 GCA_024228355.1 Maribacter sp.
CATCCTTTGTTTAATGACTACATCTAAATGGCCTAAATGCTACTTAAATTTACAACAAAATACGTACCGCTTTGCACACCGAATTGCACACCAGAAAGGTGGTTTTAAACTATATCATATAAATGCAGAAAAAATGAAAAACCCTGCAAATCAATAGATTAGCAGGGTTTTAGTAGACGCCAAAAGGCGGTTCGTCGGGGTGGCAGGATTCGAACCTGCGACCTCCGCGTCCCAAACGCGGCGCGATAACCGGGCTACGCTACACCCCGAAATTGTCATCATTTCAAAATTAAAAAATTGCGGAGAGAATGGGACTCGAACCCATGCGACACTTGCGCGTCGACAGATTAGCAATCTGCTCCGTTACCACTCCGGCACCTCTCCTTTATTTTCTCAATGAACTATCGCATAAAATGCGGATGCAAATGTAATTTATCCTATTCGAGAACGCAACAATTTTTTTGAATTTTTTGAAAATAATACTTGCTGATATTTAAGTTCGATTCTTTTATCGAACAGGGCTTGAAAATCAGCAATTTAAGATGTATGGATTTTAAAAAACAAGCTTTGCACTACCAATCTTGCCTTTCGCTGTAACCACACTTGCCCTCAACTCTAACCGATCATACTCAATAGGTATATCAAAACGAACAGTAGCTTCTCCGTTTTCATCGGTCTTGATTTTGGGATCCCAAAATAATGTGGCTGCCTTACTCTTATATTTATTTGGATTTTTGGACATTTTCTTGACATAGCTTTCAAAAGTGGGCGATTCAAAATAACCTTGAAAATTTAAATGCCCCTCTTTTCTATTTAAATAGTCCAATCCTGCACCACTTCTAGTATATACAATAATGGCACCACCGGCTGCTCTTGAGCCATAAATAGACGCTTGTGGACCAAATAAAACCTCTATTCGCTCCACATCTGTATAATTAACGATATTCATAAGACTGGCCAATTGCGTAGTCCGTAAAGGCTTCATTAAAGGCATACCATCCAGGACCCATAAGACGGGTCCCTGTCCAGCTGCCCGCGGAAGATTTACACTTGGATGTATAGTCCCTAATCCAATGACCTGTACCCCAGGAATCCCTAAAAACAATTGGGGAATCGTCTTTGGTCTTTCTACATCCTGAAACTTGATCTTTGTAAGGGAAGGTTCAATACCATAGACCGAAGGCATGGTCTTTTTTTCTTGAAGTTTCCTTTGTATCACTTCTACTTCCTCCAATTCAACTACTTCATCTTTATCATAAGGTTGCCAAGGTGAAGTTTTTACTATTTTTCCCCGCTTCTCGGGATTCAATTCCAATTTGGAGGTAGATGTACTTTGAGGTTCAAAATCCTCTTGCAAGGGAATTATTTTCACCAAGCGTGATGATGTATCCTCACCTACAGTTCTAAATACAAGTTCTGTTTCGCCAACTATTTCTAGATTTTCCAAGCGTATTCTTCCAAATGAATCCGTTTTAAATTCTTCTGCAATCACATTTGCCCCTGAAGTCGCCAACATTTGTATTTTGGTATTCTTTAAAAGTTCATTGTCCAAATTGTAAGCGTATCCGATTAAATCCAATCCTTGCTGAAAAGGATATTTGATTTTTTCCGGTATTGTCTGGGAAATCATGTCGTTATCCCCATTTGCGCCGGTTAATAGATTTAAATCAGTCAAGTAGCGTTCTCTTCGCCTAGAATGATAATCGCCATCATCACTACTGCGTATACTGCTTTGCCAATTAAAATCAACCCCATCGGGTGATTCCATTAAACCAGGATTATTACCTAAATTCGTTGCGCTTAATGAGACTTCGGTGGCAATCGGTTTTCCTTTGGAATCAGTGACTTTGACTTTGAATATGAGTTCATCCGTACCGGTATCTTGATCCATAGGTACGATGTCTAACTTCAAATCATTCTTCGTATCAAAGGAAACTGGTCTTTTTGCCCATTGTATGCCATCTTCATCTAGTAATGAAACGGTCATTACTCCAAACGGAATACCTTGCTTTTGTACATCAACTTTAGCAGATGATTCCGCTAATTCAATTTCTTTTGTAAAATAGGTTATACCTCCCATTTCACCTTTTATCCGAACTTTAGTATTTACAAACTCCGGAGTTGCCTGAATGCGAATACTCAATGAAGTTGGATCAATATTATTGACATTCAACAAAATACCTTTTGATAAGGACTTAGGTAAAGGAAAAGAAAAGCCATTACTTGTGTTCAACGTATAGCGTTCATCTGGCTTTGGGATGAAAATAGCAGACATTAGCTGTGGACCAAAGGGCACCGCGGTAGCAACCTCTTTACCTTCACTATCTACGATCTTCGCATGTACATCAACTATTCTTTTTACCTCTGAATCTATCTTCATTAAAAGCCTATTGCTGAAGTTGGCAATAAGATTACCCCCTTCTGGATGAAATGTAATCGAAAATGGTTCAGTTGATTCTTTATCGATAATTAGCATTTTTTCATTTGAACCAAATTGCAATTCTTTAGTGAAGAAAAATGGTTCACCATAGTTTTGCATCCATCTTGTATATGCGCGTAGCGTATAAGTTCCTTCATCCATTTTTTTTGGAAAGACGAGGGCACCCTCGGATATACCATCCTCTATTTTATGATATTGTGAAGCTACTGTTTGCTGATCCTTGTTCGTCAATTCTATTTTTAGCACCTTGCTCAAAGTAGCTCGAACCCTATTAGGACCCGTCAAAATGTATGCTTTAAAAAAAAGTAGACTGTTTTTGGTTATTACCGATTTATCAACATGAATTATTATGCGTTCTTGCCACGTTATCAAGGAATCCAACTCATTGGTCTGTATTGAATAAGAATCATCGAGTTCAAAAGAACGTTCTAAATCCAACTGACTTGGACCCCCAAATTGCCCAAAGCAAAATGTAGAAGTTGATAAAAAGCCCAAAAACAAAACAAGGAGAAAAGTCTTTATTGATTTCATAGTAAAACGCTTTTAACTAATTAAAGATAAGCTAGTAACGCTAGAAATCACAACTTTTTTGGAGAATACTTACCGTATTATTTGTTATATTTCAAGCGATGAATCAACAACGATGAACACTATATTTTAATGGACTATTCAGGGTATTCTACCCTCAAATGATAAATATTGGTAAGTTTTTGTTTAAAGATTTTCTTGATGGTCTCAATCTCCCTAAAAGTAATATTGGCATTCAAGAATTGATTGGCACTCATCTGTCCCCCAATTATCTTATCAACAAACTCATCTATCATCATGAAAGTAGGATTCTTAAGGCTTTTGGAAGCGGCCTCCACTGAATCTGCCATCATTAAAATTGCAGTTTCCTTGGAAAAAGGTATGGGCCCTGGATATCTAAAATCCTCCTCCCTAAATTCATCCCCAGATTCTTGCTGCTTTTTAAAGAAATAATAGACCATTGTGGTACCATGATGGGATCTTATAAAATCGATAACCCTATCAGGTAATTTATTCTTACGGGCAATTTCGATACCTTCAATAACATGTTTTATGATGATCTTAGCGCTGTCAATAGGCTTAAGATCATCATGTGGGTTCACATTTGTGATCTGGTTTTCAGTAAAATAGTTTGGATTACCCAATTTACCAATATCATGATATAACGCCCCCACCCGAACCAACATGGCATTCGCCCCTATTTCGTTCGCTGCGGCCTCTGCCAAATTCGCCACTTGTAACGAATGATTAAAGGTTCCAGGA
>JAAETN010000745.1 GCA_024228355.1 Maribacter sp.
GGCCAACGGTGGCTGCCATAAAACCCGCACCTTGCTCATGACGGGTTAAAATTAATTTTATTTTAGAGTCTTTAATGGAGTTTAAAAAATCTAAATTTTCTTCTCCAGGTATCCCAAACACATATTCGACGCCTTCATTTTCAAGGGCTTTGACAAATAAATCAGAAGCCTTCATCGTTTATATCCTTTCAGATTTAATATTACTATCCTAATAATTATATTAAAAATCAGTAGCATCCGGTTAGGTTTTTGCGGGTACCGTTTTTGTCATACCCGAGTTCTTTTATCGGGTATCCATGTGGCTCATTCAACCTGGATTCCCGCTAAAAGCATGCGGGAATGACAGTTTTGGGGCATTAATTTGAACCCGCAAAAACCTAACCGGATGCTACTGATTAAAAATAGCAATTTTGGTGCCTTTAGCGTAATCTTCGCAGATAAAAACCCTTAATTATATATAAGTAGTGGATTTATAATGTCTTAAGAAGGCAAGGTTCAATCTTATAGAATATATAAATGAACAAATATCCTACAATAGGCACGCAATTATTTCGCGATAGGCCATTGGGTATCTGGCTGTTTTCGCATATTTTACGCTTGTTGATCACTGAACGTATTCAGATGATCTCTGGTACTATTTTTTTTATTATGTAATGGTTCAACCTGTCAGTATTTACACTTGGTAACAAATTTATTTATGCGAAGAATCAATCTAAGGTATGAATGTTGCGACCTGTTAAGTATAAGATAATTAGAATGAAGCAAGAAGGTTTAATAAAACGATTAATTGTTTTCTGAGTGGGGGGA
>JAAETN010000746.1 GCA_024228355.1 Maribacter sp.
ACAAAATCACCTACCATAAAACCGAAACTTTCTTCTCCACCACCTACAAAATGCTGTTGAGGGAAATCCTTAATCATTTTGGCGATCCATTTAAATCCGGTCAGTGCCACTTTACACTCAACGCCATAGGCATTTGCCAAAGCAACCATCATAGGTGTCGAAACTATGGTCGAGGCAATGAATTCATTGCCTTGTATCCCTTGTTCCTTGCGTTTTTCTAAAAGGAATTTGGTCATTAACAGCATGGTTTGATTCCCATTTAGCAGTTCTATCTCCCCATCCAAATTTCTGACTGCAATTCCCAATCTATCGCTATCAGGATCCGTGCCAACAACCATGTCAGCACCGATTTCCTCAGCTTTTTTGATTGCCATTGATAGTGCTTCCGGCTCTTCTGGATTCGGTGAAACAACTGTTGGGAAATTGCCATCTGGTTTTGCCTGCTCCTCAATGATAGTCACGTTATGGTATCCTGCACGTTTTAGTACTTCTGGAATTGCTGTAATCGAGGTACCATGTAAAGAAGTAAAAACAATTTTGAAATCATCTTTACCAGCTGCGTTGAAATTTCCATTGGCTACCGACGCACTCATAAAGGCTTCATCAACATCGGTATCGATCATTTCAATCAAATCTTCATTCGCATTGAAATTTATATCCTCATAAGAAAGGCCGTCGATCTCGCCGATGATTTCCCCGTCCTGAGGGGGTACTATCTGACCTCCATCGGTCCAATAAACCTTATAGCCATTATATTCAGGCGGATTGTGGGATGCCGTTAAAACAATACCAGCATGACAATCTAAATGCCTTACAGCAAAAGATAATTCTGGTGTGGTTCTAAGTTCTGAAAACAGATACACTTTTATACCATTGGCTGAAAATACATTGGCAACGGTTTTTGCCAACGTATCACTGTTATGACGACAATCGTAGGCAATGACAACTTTTTGTTGTTCGTCTGCGTACACTTTCTTTATGTAGTTGCTCAGTCCTTGGGTACTTTTACCAAGGGTATACTTATTTATTCTATTGGTACCAGTACCCATAAGGCCTCGCATACCGCCAGTCCCAAATTCCATGTTTTTATAAAATCGATCTTTTAATTCTTCAGGATCGTTAGCAATGAGGTTGTTGATTTCGAGCTTTACTTCATCATCAAAAAAATCTGTAAGCCAGTTTTTGGCGGTATTTACAATAGAATCCATTTAATTTAATTTTGATATATTAATTTATGAAGAATAAATTTCCTTTTTTTCGGTAAGATTCAATTCTTCAGATATGTTATAACGTTTTTGATCTTTCCTTGAACGCACCATTATTTCACCTAAAAATCCAGCTAAGAACAATTGTGTTCCTATGACCATGGCGGTCAATGAAATATAAAATTCAGGTCTTTGGGTTATGAGCCGTGCTGTTGGATTGATGAAAAGCTTATCAATACCCAAATAAAGTGCAAAACCGAAACCAATAATAAACATAACAACCCCAAGTGCACCGAATAAGTGCATGGGCCTTCTCCCGAATTTGGAAACAAACCATATAGTAATCAAATCCAAAAAACCATTTATAAATCTTTCCATACCAAACTTGGTTTTACCATATTTTCGCGCTTGATGTTGCACTATTTTTTC
>JAAETN010000747.1 GCA_024228355.1 Maribacter sp.
TGTTTTAGTGTGAAGGCAATTTCATTTATAAATGCATTTTCAGAGCAAGTGCATAGATGCAGAAATAGCAGCATAATTGCGAAATTCAACAAAGGAAGCATCTTTGATACATTTTGGAAATTAAAATTGGGGCTTCGTTTACTGAAATATGTAGCCCCAAAGTATGAAGGGAGCATTTGTGAAAGCCAGGGCAAATTATATTAATAGGTGGTCTGGGGTAACTCGGCACCTTAACAAGTCGCCCAACAAGGACGCACAAAAAGCGTGCGCCTGTTGGCTAAAACGTTAGAGTTTAATTAAGATAATGGATGCAACAAGGAAGAAACCTATTCATTTATGGATGAGCCTGGGATTATTTGCAGTTTGTTTAGCACTGCCAGGTTACTACGTCAAAGAATGGCATGAGCCTCACATGTCCTTATCTTTGCTATTGATAGGTTGGTTAGGCCCCATAGACGATCATTATTCCTGGTTCGCAAATGTTTTTTTTCTTATTGCACTACTCAAATACAGGGAACCAAAATTCTCTTCTATGTTTGGCTTCATCGCTCTTGCTTTTGCCTTGTCATTTTTAGGACATGAAAAAATATTAATAGATGGAGGAGGCGGACACGCATGGATTACAGCGTATGGATTGGGCTATGTACTTTGGGTTGCATCAATCGGAATCCTTTCTGTAGGCCAATACTCATTATCAATAGATAAAAGTGAAAAAGTGACAGGAGCTTTGTTATCAGGCTGGGTGTTATTGGTACTTTCTATTTATTCGTTCCATTATTTCATAGGTGATAATTCGCAGTATTCTATTAATGTTGGTCGAGATAGTATGTTTGAGGAAAAATGTCATATTTCGCGCATGAATGTATTTAAAAAAACCAGTGATGCTAAAGGAATATTCATTGATCCAGACTGGGGCGCAAGTTTTAAAAAAGGAGATACCGGTAATTGGCAACATGCAGGTGTTGGAAAACTAGGCTCAAGTCTAGTAAATAGCGGTCTTTTGTTATTTTATGAAAAAAATATTGATCGACGTCGTAATTCAAATATTGACAACCTCCCTAAGTACAGAAGATATGAACTGGGAGATTACAAAGGGATTGAAGCCGATCACTTAAATAGTGAATATGCAGTAATAACAAAATCATTTGATATTCCCAAGAAATACGGCATGTATGGTGCAGAGATCGTTATAAATGATTTGAGGAACGAAATAATCATAGCTACAACCTCATACCTATTTGATCGTATCGACAGAAGATTTTGTGGCCATGCACCAAATGACCGTTTCTCGGCATCTGGATTCATTATTGATACGATGAACTTAACTAAGAAATATCCATCGGCTTATGAAAACCAATAGAACTCTAACAATCACATCCACCTGGACATCAAAAAGCGCCGCTCGTTCCTCGCTCTGCTTTTTGATGCCGGTGATGTGAAGCGTTATGCATGAAAGGAAATATATGGATGTATTTAATGAACTGAGCGCATTAATTAGTTCTAGCAATGGAGAGCCGATTGATTTACCAAACGGGATAGAGTCTACGTTTGAGAGTATCTGCAAGTATACGGAGCGCGATATTAAAGAGTTTGAGTTAGCTCATGACATTGTGCTTCCTGACCAATATAAAGAGTTTCTTTTAGTCGTTGGTGCTTGCAAGTGCTTCATTGACTCAACATTGTTGGGAGTAACTTTTTATCCTCTAAATGAAATATATAGCTACATGAATAAGGAATATGATGATTACCTTGAACAGTTCCCCAATCTATTCTTAGTGGCAGACGATTCAAGATTAGGCGATGCTGGCTTTGTAATGCTTGGTGGCGATGGGAAGTTTTCGATGGTACCTCATGATGAATATATAGCCGATTGGGTAGAAGAAGAATGCAATTGGTCTGAAATCAAAAGCTGGTTAGCTAAGTCAATCAACTTTTACTGTTATGAGCAATAGGTAGGCTGGGTATAAATGCATAACAAGCAGGTAAAGTTCGCTCCCTTCGGTCACTGGGACCTCCGCTTCGCTGCGGCCCCTTACCTTAGACGTTATACGTAAAAAACCAATAAACCTTGTGGGAAAGGCATGATAAAGATTGTTTTATTTATGATTCTACTCATTATTCCATATATTGGAATATGTGCAGAAAACCAAATAAAGAATTTCAAGTTTGGCCTTATGAAGAAA
>JAAETN010000748.1 GCA_024228355.1 Maribacter sp.
TATTGGGAAATTAAAGACGGTAAATATGCGGCTGGGGAGCGTGGGGTATATTATCCTGAACGGCTCAAGAAGCAATCAAAAAAAAGGGTGTGCATGAAATGCAGGGGTACATTTTTAAGCAAGCATAACAGCAACCGCGTGTGTGACACGTGCAATTCGCAGAACATGCGTGAGTCACATAGTACTTATACTTTAACTGGCTTTAATTGTGATAAAATGAGGGGAGTTTGATGAAATTTTTATTAATTATCATAACTGCCATGGGGCTTAGTTACACTGCACTTGTGATCTTCGCCGCATATTTAATTTTATTTTGCAATAAGTAAAACCCTACATTTTACGAGCAATGTGCAATTTTTGCACAATGCTATTAGGAGAAGACATGAAATATTATATATTGTTAATAGTAATGCTTTTGCTTTTTTCTGGATGTGTCACAACGGGACAACGGTTGGATATATATGAATCAAAAGGAGTGCTGAATACGCGGCAGGGGATACCAAGTATCATAATTGATAGTGATATTGATAATGTGAGGACTGTGGTGATTACTTCAATGACCGGCCAAGGGTATACAATGAAGTCAGAAAGTAA
>JAAETN010000749.1 GCA_024228355.1 Maribacter sp.
CCTATCAAAATTCATTTCGTCCTCAACCCAAAGCAATATGAGACTGGAACAAGTAATACCTATTGCCAAACCCAAAATGTTTATGATCGAAAATATTTTTCTTTTGACCAAGTTTCTCCAAGCGATTTTTAGATAGTTTTTGAACATGATTGTCGATTTTTGATTGATGATTTATTCGGTTCGTAAACTTTTTACCGGATTAACAATTGCGGCCTTAATACTTTGATAACTGACTGTCAGTATTGCAATGCCAATAGCCAATAATGCCGCCACGGCGAATACCCACCAAGGGATTTCAATCCGATATGAAAAATCTTCCAGCCATTTGTTCATTACGAACCAACCTATCGGAAGGGAAATCAAAATGGATACCCCGACCATTTTTAAAAAGTCAGTGGTCAAGCGATAGGATATTTGAGTAACACTTGCACCCATTACTTTTCGAACACCGATTTCCTTAGTGCGCTTTTGGGCATTGAAAGCTGCCAACCCAAATAGTCCCAAACAAGCAATCAATATTGAGAGAATCGTGAACACCATAAAAATTCGACCCAGTTTTTGCTCGGCCTCATAGGTCGCGTTAAATGCATCATCCATAAAGCGATAGCTAAAGGGTTGGCCTGGGGCCATTTTATTCCAAATGGCTTCGATACCTGCAATAGCGCTTGAAAAATCACCGGCATTTAGCTTCACGGCCATCGTACTCGTTGAATTGTTCAAGAAAAGACCCAATGCCCCGACATTTTCCCGCAACGTTTCATAATGAAAATTTTTAACCACACCGATTACTGTGTGATATACCTTTTCATCCAGCTCAACGTCTTCGGTAAGTCGCATTCCCAAAGCTTCCTCTGGACCAACCCCTAAAATGGGCAAAGTAGCTTCATTAATAATAATCGCGATGGAGTCGGTCACGAATTGAGAATCGAAATTACGTCCTGTAATAAGCTCCATATCCAAGGTGGGGATATAGTCATGGTCAACGTCCCAATTCTGCATCTGAATCGCATTTTCTTGATCGAACGAACCTTCTTTAAAAAATGAAGTATTGTTTCGGAATGATGGCGTGGGTAAATAACCACTTAACGTAGCATTTTCGACTTGACCCAATTGGGATACTTCATCTTTAAAAGCCCGAACCTGGCTCCCAACAGCATAGGCATCATCTATAAGTACTATTTGATTTTTTGTAAAACCGAGATCTTTGCCCTGGATATATTTTAATTGTTGGAAAACAACCAGCGTACTAACAATCAAAAACACTGAAATCGCGAATTGAAAGACGACCAGTGAATTTCTGACTTTTCCACCACCGACGTTTCCTTGCCCACTTCCCTTTAATACCGAGACAGGCATAAAGCGAGACATGAAAAAGGCAGGATAACTTCCCGAAAAAAGTCCCAATACAAAAGTTGCGACTACCAAAATCAGCCAGAATAATGGATTTGTATAGGGAAAAGCAATCGATTTTCCCGAAAGGTCATTAAAGAAAGGTAATGCCACAATGGCTATAACCAATGCTAGAAGTAATGAAACAAAAGCAATCAAACCTGATTCCGTCAAGAACTGCCACACCAAATCCCTCTTGTTTGAACCCAAGGTTTTGCGTACACTTACCTCCTTGGCTCTCTTCAGGGAATGAGCCGTTGAAAGGTTCATAAAATTTACACTGGCCAATACTATAAGAAATAGAGCTATGAATGAAAGTATGTAGACGGTCTGGATACTACTGTTGGCACTCAATTCAGATTGACGATTGATGGAATGTAAATGGATATCGGTCAATGGCAGCGTGTGGTATCGCATATAATTACCAGAAGCAGCAAACGACTCTTTAGTAATACCAGGCATAGATTCTTGAACCCAAGGAAGCATGTACTTTTCGAGTATACTTTGCAAGGGTTCTTTAAAATCAGTACTATTTACGCTAGGTATCAACTTAATGAAAGTGAAATAGTTCATGCTGCCCCAATGATTCTCACGGGATCCAGCATTCCCGGCCATGGCCATAAAGATACTATGTTCCCTAAGCATAGAATTTTTAGGCAGGTCGTCGAGGACCCCTGTTACCGTATAGGTATCTGTATTGTTCAAAAGCATGCTTTGGCCTAAAGCGTTCTGTACTCCAAAATGTTTCTCCGCTGCGGTTTTCGTAAGCACCAAAGTATTCGGTTCGGCCAAAGCCGTTTTGGAATCTCCCGCCAACATTTCCAATCCGAAAAAGTCAATGAACGTGGAATCGGCAAAGGCCACGGCGAGTTCCTTGGTATTGGTCTCCGTGCCGCTTTTTCGAATGAGCGCACTACCGCTATGCCGAAGTCTTATGGTCGACTCCACCTGTGAAAAGTCACGTTGCAAGGTAGCTGCCATAGGTGCGGCAGATTCCGATGCTTCGATTTCGGCTCCCCCGAACCTAATATCGGTGTCGATGCGATAGATGCGATTGGCATCTTTGAACATTTTATCAAAGCTCAATTCATCATAGATGTAAAGTGATATAAGCAAGCCCCCTGCCATACCGATGGCTAGGCCAAAAGTGTTTAGGAAAGTAAAAAAAGGTTGTTTTTTTAAGCTTCTCCAAGAGATTTTGATGTGATTCTTAAACATGATTCTCTTTTTTGATTATGACTTCAAAGAAATTGATCGATGATTTATTACATGCGCAAACTGTTCACTGGATTGGTATTTGCTGCCTTAATGGCTTGAAAGCTTACCGTTAATAAAGTTATCGCCAGCGCCCCGATGACAGCCAAGGCAAAAATCCACCATTCCATAATCACATGATAAGGGTAATCTTGTAGCCATCCGTTCATCACGTAATACGAAATCGGAATAGCTATAAAACAGGAAATAATAACCAATTTTAAAAAATCTTTTGAGAGCATGTTC
>JAAETN010000750.1 GCA_024228355.1 Maribacter sp.
CCTATCAAAATTCATTTCGTCCTCAACCCAAAGCAATATGAGACTGGAACAAGTAATACCTATTGCCAAACCCAAAATGTTTATGATCGAAAATATTTTTCTTTTGACCAAGTTTCTCCAAGCGATTTTTAGATAGTTTTTAAACATGGTTCTCGTTTATTGATGATTGATTTTATTTTCTCATTCCGTTCTCAAACTCTTTACCGGATTCACGATGGCTGCTTTGATACTTTGATAACTTACCGTTATAATAGAAATGAGTACGGCCAGGAAAGCAGCCAATACAAATACCCACCAACCTATCTCTATCCGATATGAAAAATCTTCCAGCCATTTGTTCATAGCATACCACCCAATAGGTAAGGAAATTATGATGGCTACCCCAACCAACTTTAAAAAGTCTGCTGATAGTTTGTAGGTTATTTGACCCACAGTGGCACCCAAAACCTTTCTAACACCAATTTCCTTAGTGCGCTTTTCTGCATTAAAGGCCGCCAGCCCAAACAGACCAAGGCACGCTATTAAGATGGAAAGTGTTGTGAAAATAAAGAATATCCGTCCCAAGCGTTGTTCGGACTGATAGGTGTCATTGAAGGAATCCTCCATAAAATAGTAATCGAATGGTTGACCGGGAGCAAGCTGATTCCAAATATTTTCAATACCGATTATTGCATTTGAAAAATCACCTGCCTCTAATTTAATGGCGAGTGCATATGACCTGTCACTCAGATGAAGACTCAATGATTCTATGTCCTCCCTAAAAGGGGAAAAATGAAAATCCTTTACAACTCCAATTATCGTTAAATACTCAGGATTTTCCTCGCCCATGTCGGGGGTATAGCGTTTACCCAATGCTTCCTCTGGGGAAACACCGATTACAGCAATGGCAGACTCATTTACGATTATGCTTGTAGAATCATTCTTGAAGTCGCGATTAAAATCCCTTCCTGCGATTATCTCAAAGCCCATCGTGGAAACGTAATCATGGTCTACTCCCCATCGTTGCATACTCAGTGCATTTTCCTGGTCCGTAGCTCCTTCTTCCGGTGCAAAAGTACTATCGGATCTATTTGAAGGTGTAGGGAAGTAACTACTCAAAGTAGCATCCTTTACATAGCCCAATTTTTTAACTTCTTCCTTGAATGAAGCGACCTGATCCCCAATTGAAAATACATCGTTGACTATCAAAACCTGGTCTTTTGAAAAACCAAGGTCCTTGTTTTGAATATAGTTCAATTGCTGATAAACTACCAAAGTCCCAATAATCAGAAACACTGAAATCGCAAATTGAAAAATCACCAATGCATTTCTTACTTTTCCCCCACCGAGACTATGGCTATTAGATCCTTTGAGCACTTTTACAGGAATGAATCTAGACATGAAGAAAGCTGGGTAACTCCCGGATAAAAGACCCAACATGCCACCTGCAAGTAACAAAATCAACCAGAAAAATGGATTTGCATAAGGTATGTACATGTCCTTATCTGCCAAATCATTGAACAAAGGAAGGAGTAATATGGCCAATACTATGGCTAACAATAGTGAGGCAAAAGAGACTAAGCCAGATTCAACTAAAAACTGACGTATAAGCTCTGATTTGTTAGACCCCAGGGTTTTACGAATACCAACCTCCTTAGCTCTTTTAAGGGAGTGTGCTGTAGACAGGTTCATAAAGTTTACGCACGCCAGGACTAAAAGAAATATAGCTATAAACGAAAGGATGTATATGCTCTGAATATTATTATTGGAGCTTATTTCTGCGACCCTGTCAGACCTCAGATGGATATCGGTCATTGGCATTGTACTGTATATCAAATGATTTCCGGCAGCTTTGAATTGTTCCTCGGTAATACCCGGCATGAATTGTTGCACCCCTGGAATTACATACTTGCCCAAAAAGTTTCGCAATGGTTCCTGAAGGTCTTTAATACTTGCCGAAGGGATAAGCTTGATATATGTTTGGTAGTTATTACTCCCCCAATTCACGATACGTGAATCTTCGTAGCCTGCCATAGCCAAAAAAACGGAATGTTCCCTTAAAAATGAATTTTTTGGTAAGTCATTGATTACTCCTGTTATCGTATAGGTCTCTGTATTGTTCAAAACCATATTTTGGCCAACTGCATCATTGGCTCCAAAATGCTTTTCCGCTGCGTTTTTGGTCAAGACCATGGTATTAGGCTGCGTTAGGGCCGTTTTCACATCTCCGGACAAAAGCTCTATTCCGAACATCCTAAAAAATGTAGAATCGACAAAAGTGGACTGCAGTTCTTTTATATTTACCTCGGTATCGGACCTTCTTAAAAGCATGCTTCCCCTTGTCCTGAATCGCATGGCCAATTCTACCTCGGAGAAATCGTTTTCAACGGTTTCGGCCATAGGTGCAGGGGTGACAGCAAACTTACGGTCCTCGCCACCAAATTTTATATCAGCATGTACCCTATGTATGCGGTCAGCGTCAACAAACATGGTGTCATAACTGAATTCATCATGGATGTACAGACCTATGAGAAGCCCACCAGCGATACCTATGGCAAGTCCAAAAGTGTTTAGGAAAGTAAAAAAAGGTTGTTTTTTTAAGCTTCTCCAAGCGATTTTAATGTGATTCTTAAACATGATTCTCTTTTTTGATTATGACTTCAAAGAAATTGATCGATGATTTATTCCATTCGCAAACTGTTCACTGGATTGGTATTTGCTGCCTTAATGGCTTGAAAGCTTACCGTTAATAAAGTTATCGCCAGCGCCCCGATGACGGCCAAGGCAAAAATCCACCATTCCATAATCACATGATAAGGGTAATCTTGTAGCCATCCGTTCATCACGTAATACGAAATCGGAATAGCTATAAAACAGGAAATAATAACCAATTTTAAAAAATCTTTTGAGAGCATGTTC
>JAAETN010000751.1 GCA_024228355.1 Maribacter sp.
ACTCGAGAGGCTCAACGGAGGCTGTTACCTGTGTACATACCGTACCCACAACCATTTCAAATCGTTTATTTCGTGAGCATCTAAACTAGAGTCTCATTTATTCCAAACGATCAATTAATGTTTAAAGAGTCATTAGGCTGGCGTCCTTCCAAAAAATTCAATATCAAAGACACCGACTCAGAAAAGCATTGTGAACAGTCAATCCTTATTGTTATTGCTTATTTCTTATTGGTATTGGGGACATTTCGCTTTTGTTCACTCAGCAAGTGGCATTTTTTTTCTTTTTTTCTTTAGATTTTGATCATATTTGGTATACTTATTGGGCCTATGAAGACCTACTTCTGCACAAAATTTCAGCTTCCTAGGTTCTTTGGTTCTGGAGATCCAGGACCCCCAAATTTTAGGGGGTGGCGGCCGACCGATGCCAACCGATGACATATTATCGATCCTAGCTCCATGGCCAATTGCCTAATCATGGACAATATTGATATCGTTGTAAAGCTCGTGACCCGCTCTATCACATAAGCTGC
>JAAETN010000752.1 GCA_024228355.1 Maribacter sp.
GGTGTTGGTTCGCCATTCAAATCAACTGTTCCACCAAGAAAGGTTAAGAAGATGGCTGATAAATTTGATGTCATTCAATTGCTATTCGACAGCTACAACGGAGAATATACAGACGGCAATTTAAAAGCCTATGTGGCCAATCTGGCGGTGTTCTCTGATCAAACCGTGGCAAAGGCGGTTGGAAACTTCACCAACGGCAAGGTAGACCGTAACGGCAGCTTTAGACCATCATCGGAGGAAGTGTTCAAGGAATGCGACCGGATTGTTAACGTTGATCGTATTCGCAAGGAATTAGAAATAGCAGCAAGGAAAAAGGCTTACGAAAAACCAAATTTAGTTAGACTTCCCAAAAACCATTTTATGAATAAATACAAACCTGGAAGCAAATTCAAAGGATAAGAAAATGAGCGATATTTTTAAACAATGGAAATCAAATGTTATTAACCATCCTGAAAAAATGAAATTAGATTTTGAATGGACAGACACCATAACAGGATGGAGCGTTTGGGCTGCAAACGGGTATTGGTTTTATGATTTGAGGTCGCCAGAAGGAGGCAAGTTTGAATTGTCTTTATTAGAAAAATGGAAAATGGGCAATCTTCTAAAATGGTGGATTGCTGGCGCACTCAAAGGAAA
>JAAETN010000753.1 GCA_024228355.1 Maribacter sp.
ATAAGCGCCGGGCTTATGTTCGGAAAACTCCGGTACCGCTTCAGTGTTCTTTTCCTGGCAGGTGTCAAAAGAGACATTTCCTTGAAGGACATTGTGACAGCATTCGCAAAACAGTTTTAATTAATTCTGCATTTGAAGCTTTAATTAGCTGTTTTCTTTGATTTGGTTTTACTTTTTGCAGTACAGTCGAACCTCCATAATTGGAACTCCCATAATTGGAACGCTTCGATAATTGATAACAAATCTTAGGTACACAACTTTTGTTATATGTTTTGTACACGTTTCACTTTCCGTAATTGGAACATTCGATAATTGATAATTGGAACAGTTTATTTGGAACACACAATGCAAAAATAGCCTCCATAATTGGAACGGTGAGTTTTTTGTTTCGATAAATGGAACGCTCAGCGAGATTTCTGCATTGTAACCTTTCGATAAATGGAACGCGAAGGTTTGCCAGTGAGAGCCACAAAAGCTGTGAGAGACAAGCAGTGTATATCCAATAGCCTGTTATGAATACATACACGAATAGCCAAAAAATCAAAAAATCAAAACTTCTGTCCGGCGTATGCCGAGAAAAATTTTTCAAAAAAAGCGCGTCCCGGATTAGCGATGGGGTTCCATCCCGGACACCTTATAACTTTCGACCGCAGCCAGCAGCCAGAAATGCTGATGAAATTAGTGATTGACTTGGAATCAAATTTTGCATCATTTAGCTTGGACAGACAGTTGAATCGCAGGCAGGTGACAATGGAACGGTTTTTGAGTAAATAAATGAACATTTGACTAAGCTGTTGTTTACCTCACTACAGTATATAGTCAACACAGTTAAATGTGTGCACTAGCTCATTTTTAGGTTAAATAATGCGGAAAATACCAACTTTCCATAATTGGAACATTTCGATAATTGGAACTTTTTCTCTGGATTTTGGGGGTTCCATTTATGAAGGTTCGACTGTACCAATTAGGGACAGCCCGGGGAGAAGAGCTACAGTAGCCCCATTAAAGTACCGTAGTCCAGATAGCAATCGATGCAGGAGCTACGGTATTTTG
>JAAETN010000754.1 GCA_024228355.1 Maribacter sp.
ACAAACACAACACTTTTCCAATGTGACGAAGATGGTATTCCAGAAGGATTTACACTTTTTAATCTAACAGAAGTTAACGATGATATATCTGGAGGAGCCACTAATGTTTCAACTCATTTCTATACTGATTTAATCGATGCAGAGAATAGTGAAAATGAAATTGATGGTGCATCTTTTGGCAATTGGTTCAATCCACAAATTGTTTATGTTCAAGTTGTAGATGATACTACTGGCTGTTTCAATATTGCCGAACTAACCCTTGAAGTTAGTTCTACAAATGCAAACGATGCTGTTTTAGAAGCATGTGATGATGATGGTACAGAGGATGGACTGTATGCATTTAACTTACTTGATGCAGAACCAGATATACTAAATGGATTACCAGCAGGTTTAGATGTGAGTTATTACGAAACCTATGATGATGCGTTATTAGAAACTAACCCATTAAATACAAACTATACCAATACCTCTGCCTATTCTCAAACTATCTTTGTTCGTGTAGAAAACATGAATGCCTGTTATGGAATTAATGAAATTCAATTAACCGTATTTGAATTGCCTGATATCGAAACCCAGTTTGAAACCCTATATTGTCTTAATTTCTATCCTGAAACTATCACACTTTTTGGAGGTGTGTTAAACGATTCTCCAAGTAATTATTATTACAGTTGGTCTACTGGTGAAGACACTTCTGAAATTCAGGTAAACGCTCCTGGAACCTATAATGTTACTGTTACCAATGTTGATGGATGTTCTAAATCTAGAACTGTTACTGTATTACCTTCCAACATCGCTACAATTAACAATATTGAGGTAGTCGATGCTTCACAAAACAATACTGTTACTGTGTTGGTATCTGGAGAAGGTGATTATGAGTATGCTCTAGATGATATCAATGGTCCTTATTATGATAGTAACTTCTTTGAAAATGTTCCTGCTGGAATACATACTATATTTGTTAGAGATAAAAACGATTGTGGAATTGTTGAAGAATTGGTATCTGTAATAGGATTTCCAAGATTCTTTACACCAAATAACGATGGACATAACGATTTTTGGCAAATAAGAGGTGTCAACGCTCAATTTCAACCTAATTCTGTTGTATACATTTTTGATAGGCTTGGAAAACT
>JAAETN010000755.1 GCA_024228355.1 Maribacter sp.
CTGGCGCTAGGCAGGCTTTGTGAAGAAGAGCTCCTTGATCAGAAACAGTTTCAGGCATTGATCGATGCCTATATTTTCAGCGAGCAGGAACCACTCCGGGAGGATGTGTTCAAGTGTTTAGACAACCGTCCCAGCGTACTGGAAGCCAGAGAAATTGGCGAACGCATTATTGGCAAAATGAAGATATTCGTGGAGGTATTTGTGTATGGTATGGCTGCATAGAGGGTAATATACCCATCACGAATTGGTTTTAGGTTTTCAGAACCTGATTTCACCAGAAATTTAGATTTTTCTCAATCACAAAACCCTCGACTTAGCATTGCTAAGCCTCTGGTTTTGTTCAATCGAAAAGTCAAAATTTCTGGCAAACTTATGCCCTGAAATTCCCAAAACCACTTCGTAATGGGTAATAACAGATGGGGGAACATATTTCAAAATTATAAAATGACTCAAACCTTGATTAATAATTATCAATTCTCTGTTGAAAAGTACAACAAAAACAACTAAAAACTTTGCATGGAAGAATAAAAACACAAGACAATATAAATATTATTTCTATACTTTCGAGTATTAATCATGAAAAAAACATTTTGACATCATTCCTTATAAAATATTCGAATACTCCTGGATATTAAAAAAAACAGCCTCGTATTCTTACCAGACATCAACAGGCACCAAACCTCCCTGTAACATTCCTAATGAAAACACCTTACAACCCTATCAGAAGAGTTAACAGTTTTAAATTAACTTGAGGTTTAAATCAAAAGACAGAGACCAAGGTCAGTCGCTGCAAAAAAAAAAATAATATGGCTGAACACCATAACTTTTCTACCAAAAGCCTTTTCAGATGGCTATCCAGGGAGATACCATATGAACCTTACGTGACTAAAAGGAACAGATTTTGCGCTTAC
>JAAETN010000756.1 GCA_024228355.1 Maribacter sp.
AGAATCTCGTGCGCCTTCAAAATAGGTGTAATTTTCTCTGGGATTGTTTTTATAAAAATAATAAGCAACCGCTTGCCATTTCGAGTTGTATTCAATTCCTTGAATTATTACATTATTCCCATTAGCCGTCTGATAATTCGTTGCTAAATAGTCATAAGTTATTATTTGCAATTGGAACGGAACCTCAAGCCCCATCGAAGCTGCTCTAAATCTTCTGCGAATGAAAACACCGCCTTGCTTTGCGATCTCCCGCATTGCAGTCCCTTGAATGCCTGCGTAAGTTTGAGTTAGATTTGCATCACACTGCATTGTATCAAAAAAGTTTACAATGCTGCTTTCGGCTGCTTTAACAATATCTGTATTTTGTGTTTTGGAAATTGCTTGAAAAGCAATACCACTATCTCCAACGACATAAGCCTTAAAGGTATTGATAATTCGCTCTGCAAATGGATCATTTTTAAGTAGCCAATTAACCCGATCGCTTAAACCCATTATCTCCCAAAGGGTTGCGGTGGGCGAACTTGGGCCGGGATTCCATCCGTCACTTGTTATTTTTGAATCAAGTGCATCATATCTGCTTTTTTTTGAAAACCAAGAAATGGGATTATACCAAGCCATATTACCTTCTATACTCCGTATAAATAACCCGATTATTTTTTGCGCTTGAGTTTAAAGCTTGATAAATCAAATCTCTAACTTTCAGCATTTCTTCGAGTGATCGATATTCTATTTCTTTGTCATTAGAATACTTAACCTTAGTCGCACCAAGCGCTATTGCTTTTTCTAGAATCGCTAAATCTTCAGAGGTCCATGAAGTTGACAAAATTAGCCGCCGTTTTCAAAATAGTGAGTCTTTGTTACATTTTATTTATTTATAGCCCATGATTCAATAGCATTTTTTTCAAACACATGAACAATAGCCTGATAATTTTCCGGTAAGGCCAAATCTAGCTTCTTAATTTGCCAAGCCGCAGTGCCATAGAAAAAACAGTCAAGCGCTTCGTTTCGATCTCTTGTTTTGAAATAATACTCTTTCAGTCTACCAGTTTTCTTCTCTTTTGTTTTTCTTTTTTCCTCGGCCGTTAATTGCTTGAAGTATTCGTTTTCAAACATCGGGAAATGAATATAGTTATCTGGATATTGGCCGGTCTCGGCTAGATACTCAGGGCTAGGCTTTCCGACATTAAGGGATTCATAAGTTTTGTCTTTACCAATATCAGAAGAAATCACATGAAGGCTTGCACCTTGTTTCATTTTCTTTCCGTTAAAGTCGATATCTACTCTTTTCGGCACCCCTATAAACTGCCTGGTGACAAGCAAATCGGTTCCCTTAACTACATACATCAGATGACTTGGAAATCTTCTAGAGAACATATATACCCTATGCGCTTTGTAACCCGAGTCGATACAAACTGAGATAATAGGTTTTGTGGTGCCATCGCTAACCTTCAAAGGTGTCTTGATGTATTCGAAAAGCTGCTGCCAAGGGCTTGGTCTCTTCTCCCCACTAACACTATCGAAATAGTGCGGTTGATTCACGTCACTCGCATTCGTGTCACCATAAAAGATCTTGTGATCAATTACATAAGTTTCAAGGCTTCCATCGTTTCTCATGCCGATAGCTTTTGTTGTCATCTCAAGCCTATCGCCTTGACAGTCAATGCCTCCAACAAGTGCGAATGATTTACAGGCTTCGGGTACAACTCCAATTTGGTAGGTTTCTCTGCGCTGCATAATCAAATCGATTTTCGGCGTTTCTTTGTTAACATCCTCATAAGCTAGGCCAAGCTTTGTGTTCATAAAAGCAATTCGGCCCTCTCTAGTCCTGCAGTTTTTGATCCATTGACTTGCAATATCTTTCCAAGAAAGCCATCCGACAGGCGAGTACATCGCACTAATCTGATAGCCTCTCAAATCTTTGCGAATGTTTTTCTTGTTAGTAGGTATCCATTTAGCGCCGTTTTCTTCAGCCATCATTTTGGTTTTGTGCTTCAGCTCATCTATTTTGGCGTTGCAAGCAGGGCACTCATACCAAACCCCATCTTCAATAAGGTGATTTCCTTTTTCGTCTTTATTCCATTTAAGATTCTCAAAATCATATGTAATCATCCCGCCACAATAAGGGCATGCCATGAAATATCTTCTTTGATCAGTAAGCTCATACTCGTCAGTACAAAGACACTCACCCTTAATCGTTGGAGTTGAAAAGAGCCAGTGTTTCGATCTCACGCCAAAAGTGTTTAGTCTGTTTTCTATCAGCTGAACAGCCGATCCTTCACCCGAAACCGACTCGGGATAACGCGAGGCTTCATCACTTAAGGCAACGCGTGCACTGACACTCGATAAATCATTCGATGATTGAGCCGAAGCGCAGTATAAAACACCGCCCTCGTATTGCTTTTCGAGCGTGTTGTTAGTTTTGTCTTTTGCGTTTTTATCAGAAAACAAAGGCCACAAAATAGGACT
>JAAETN010000757.1 GCA_024228355.1 Maribacter sp.
TCAAAAACACATAAGTCTTATAATTAACGTTGTTAGGCGATTTCTGTACCCTTTCCATTAGATGCTTAATGATAGATTCCATATTCCTAGAATATTTATCTTTAAGGTATTGTACTCCTTCATACGATAATTTTTGCCTAAAGTATTCTGCTCCTTCAATTAATTGTGAATCTTCCTTTACCGAAAGCACATCATCGAGTTCTAAAGTGTCAAATTCTATCTTTTGGGAAAAGGTTAATGGTGGTATACCATCACCAGAATACGCCTTTTCCATATCTAAATTAGCTTTATTAAGATCCCAAAGTTTAGCTTTATTATCATCACCCCCGGACAAAATTAATCTACTATCATGATGAGAAAATGCCACACCATAAGTACCATAAGTACCAGTTGGGTGTGCTTTTAAGGATAGGATTTCATTTCCGTCTATGTTCCAGTATTTAACTGTCGCATCCCAACATCCTGTCAATACAAATTGTCCATCAGGTGAAAAAACTGCCTTCCAAATGCCATTCGTATGCCCGTTGAAAGATTGAATTTCGTTTCCTTTTAAATCCCAAAGTTTGGCTGTCTTATCCGCACTTCCAGTCAAAACTGATTTACCATCAGGTGAAAAAGCTACTGAATAAACGTCGTCATCATGTCCTTTAAAAGATTGAATTTCGTTTCCCTTTAAATCCCAAAGTTTGGCTGTATTATCCAAGCTTCCAGTCAAGGCATATTTACCATCAGGTGAAAAAGCTACTGAATAAATCCGGCCTTCATGCCCTAAAAAAGGTTGAATAACCTTTCCTTTTAAATCCCAAAGTTTGGCTGTCTTATCCGTGCTTCCAGTCAATACATATTTACCATCAGGTGAAAAAGCTACTGA
>JAAETN010000758.1 GCA_024228355.1 Maribacter sp.
CCCTTTTTAAAAAAACGGCATAGGAAGGCCTTGATATTAGGAACAGGCGGTGCATCAAAAGCTGTGGCATTTGTATTTGGGGAATTGGGGATTAAATACAAATTTGTGTCCAGAAACCCTAATGAAGGCCAGTTGGGTTATATTGATCTAAATGAAAAGATCCTAAAAAAGAACATGGTTTTAGTCAATTGTACTCCTCGAGGAACATTTCCCAATATTGCCGATAAACCTGATATTCCGTATCATTTTTTATCCACAAAACATTTGCTCTTTGATTTGATCTACAATCCTGAAAAAACTGCCTTTTTAGCTGAAGGCGAAAAACAAGGAGCAACTATCTGTAACGGACTTAGGATGCTCGAGTTACAGGCCGAGAAGTCATGGAAAATTTGGAATTCATAAAATCACCCTTTAAAAAGAGGCTTCATTAGTTTTGGTATTCCTTATGTTGTTAGTATCTTACAATAGAAATCTTACGCATAACTAACTCTAATAACAATGCAAGAAGAGAAAGATCAAGAACTACAGGAACCTGTAGGTGAAGGGAATAATTCAGAAACTACCGAGAGCGCTCAAGAAGTATCGGAGAAAAGCACTGAAAAAGTCAAAAAGGTTGTTGAATCGGAAAATACTACTGAATCGAAAACGGTTGAACCTACTAAAGAACCATCAGAACCAATTTCTGAAAAAGAACCCGATAATTCTGCTAAGGAAAAAGTAGAACCAAATTTAGAAAAAGATCCTGATGAGCCTGCCAAAAAAACGGCAGAACCAACCTCCGAAAAAGAACCTGATGAATCAAAGGCAGCTGTCTTGAATGAGATTGACGAGTCTAATGCAGAAGATGCCGAGGACAAACACAATCATCATAGACATCGTATTCCCATTTTGGATTACCATGCCATGTCCATGGAAAATTTGGTAGGGGAACTTCAAAAGTTGGTTAAAAATGAAAGGGTTCAAGCTATCAAAAAACATGTCGATGGCATTAAACATGAATTTGACCTCAAATTCCAAGAATTCATAGAACATAAAAAAGAGGAATTCGTTAGCAATGGTGGTAATGAGATAGATTTTAGATACAACTCGGTCACCAAAAGACAGTTCAATGAGGTTTATTCAGAATATCGGGAAAAGCGCAATCAGTATTATAAAAATCTCGAGAATAGTTTAAAGGAGAATTTGGCAGACCGCTTGGCGATTATCGAAGAGCTAAAGAGCTTGGTAAATGTTGAGGAAGATATTAATACTACCTATAAACATTTTAAGGATGTTCAGGAAAGATGGCGTCATGCAGGTCCAGTACCAAGGAACAATTACAATGATGTCTGGCGCACTTATCACCATCATATTGAAATTTTCTACGATTTTCTACATATAAATAGAGAATTGCGCGACCTAGATTTTAAGCACAATCTTGAAGAAAAACTAAAATTGGTCGAGCGTGCGGAAGCTTTGGAAAAAGAGGAGGATTTGAACAAGGCATTTCGTGAATTGCAGACCTTGCATAAAATTTGGAAAGAGGATATTGGTCCTGTTGGCAAGGAGCATAGGGAAGAAATCTGGGAACGTTTTAGTAATGCCACTAAAGTGTTGCACCACCGAAGGCAGGACTATTATAAGGATTTGGACAAAATACATGAACAAAACCTTGAAAAAAAGAATGGGATTATTGAAGCAATCACTGCCATCTCAACAACGGTCGCTGATAACCACAGAGCACTTCAACAGCAAATAAAACAAATTGAGGAATTGCGTGATGCTTTCTTTAAAGCAGGAAAGGTTCCGCAAAAGGTTAACGAGCAAACTTGGGCCAATTTCAAAGATGCTGTACGAAGTTTCAATAGAAATAAAAATGCCTATTACAAAAACCTTAAAAAAGGGCAACAGGAGAACCTTGAGAAAAAACGTGAATTGTTGAACCTTGCTATTTCATTAAAGGATAGTGAGGAATGGGATTCGACTACTTC
>JAAETN010000759.1 GCA_024228355.1 Maribacter sp.
GCCCTGACGAATTCGACAGGGTTTTTTTTGAATCTCAATTAATACTATTTGGCTTTCTTGCCTCTAACAGTTTTATTTTTGGTTTTTGACTTGGAACCTACTCTAGACATTGCACATCTGAAACCAATGTAATCAGTGGCCATGTACTGTGGTAAATTTCTTCTTTGTGCAGTATCTAACCAATAGGACCTGTCTCTCCAAGAACCACCTTTGAATACACGCACCTCATCATTAATCAAAGTTGTCCTGTTATTTGACTGATCATATTGACGTGTTAACTTTCCAAGCGAATCCCGCTCTACTTTATGTTTAGGGGAATCGTACATTTTTCTCGCATTGTTTTGGTCATCTTCATCACTGAATCTATCAAAGAATCTTGACGAACTTGGATCACCATCCCTATAGCCTCTATTGTCACTTGAGGAGAAATTGGTTCTTAGATAAGTTTCTTCCTCATCTACAGGCACCATTTTAATTTCGCCTGGAAGATTCATAGCAACCACTTTACCATTTGGCAATGTATCAAAAACTATAGAATCTCTAAGAATATTTACTTTTCCGTCTTCTCCAATGGCAGTTTTCATATAAATATTACCTCTGTAATAGTTAAAGTCACTTATCTCATCATCTACAATAGGGCGGTAAACATCCGCTACCCATTCGGCAACATTACCTGCCATGTCATAAAGTCCAAGATCATTAGGCTTATAAGACATAACTTCGGCAGTAATATCAGCTCCGTCATCAGACCAACCAGCTATTCCACCATAATCACCTTTACCTTGCTTGAAGTTGGCTAATTGATCACCTCTACCTACACGTTGGCCATTTCTTGTGTAATCACCTTCCCAAGGATATTTTTTTCTTCCTCTATAGTTATTGTACTCTCTTGATCCAACCTGTGCCTGGGCAGCGTACTCCCATTCTGTTTCAGTTGGTAATCTATATTCTGGCATGATAATACCACTACTTCTTTTAGCATAGGTGTTTACACTATCTTTTTTCATTTTTCCTTGAAGTGAATCGATTTGGCCATTATAAACAGACTCTGGTCTATTCAGATAGGCTTCTGTACTGAACGTTCCTGCAACTTCACCAGTAGCAGCCTGGTACTTGGCATCTTTCGCCAAATAGCCTTCTCTTTCCAACATTACTTCGTTCACTCGGTCAGTTCTCCACTCCGCAAATTGTGTGGCCTGAATCCAGTTTACACCAACAACGGGATATTCTGCATACGCAGGATGTCTCAAATAATTATTGGTCATTGTCTCATTAAATCCTAAACGGTTTCTCCATACCAATGTATCTGGCAATGCACCTTTATAAATGTTTGCATATTTCGGATTTTCTGGAGGGTAAACACTCTTTAAATAATCCAAATATTCAAGGTACATTACATTCGTAACCTCCGTTTCATCCATATAAAAGGATTGCACATGTTGGGAAGTCGGTGTGTTGTTCCAATCGTGCATAACATCATCTTGCACCTTACCTTTGGTAAATGTACCTCCTTCAACAAATACAAGACCAGGAGCGGTTTCTTGCTCCTTAAAGTCAGTATTGAATTGGAAACCACCTTCTTTGGCATTTATTTTCCAACCCGTAGCTCTTGATACATTTTTGGAAGATGAAGATTTCTTGCTACAACTTGTAACTGTAAAACCTCCCGCTATTACTGCACAAGAAAGTACAATTTTGATAAACTGTTTTTTCATAATTAGGACTTGAGTTCAAATATTTCAACTACGTTACAGTAGTTTGGAATTCTTGTTTTGATTTAATTTTGCTGTCACTTTCGGCATATAAAACGATGATTTGACCATAATATTTTGTTCATGAAAAAATATTTCCAAATCAACCATTTTAAATTGGGCAGAAAGACTTTATACACAAATTATAACGGCGTAATTACTATTATAGTATTGAAGGCATTTTTTCTTTTAAATAATGTTTTTTTTGATTTTAAGGGCAAAGAATAAATCATTGATCAATAATTATTCTGATTATGCACTTATCTGTAGTAAATAATCTTACTGCGCCTGAATTGAAATATTTTCGATGAACGGTACAAGATATTTTTAAAAAGCCCGTTAACAAGTACAATAAGTCTAAATTGTTATCAAGAACACCCAACAATTTTTAACTAATGAAAATAAGCCCGGAACTGATGAAAAAATTATCATTACTTATATTATTGGTATTTGCCGTGAAATTATCGGCTCAAGAGGATAGAGTTATAACCACTGCCGTCCCATTCTTGACCATTGCTGCAGATGCACGATCAGCAGGGATGGGTGATATAGGAGTTGCCACTTCTACTGATGCGTTTTCACAACAATGGAATCCCGCAAAGTTTGCCTTTGCGGAACGAAAAATGGGTATTGGAGTTAGTTACACTCCGTATTTAGAGAGTATAATCACGGACATATCGCTTTTGAACGCCAGTTTTTTTAACAAAATCGATGATCAAAGTGCTTTTGCAATAGGGTTACGTTATTTTACCCTTGGAGAAATTGAGTTGCGACAATTCGCTAATGATCCTGGTACATTGGCCAAACCCAATGAATTGGCTTTTGACGGATCTTATTCCTTAAAATTAAGTCCATCTTTTTCAATGGCCGTTGGCGGTAGATATATTAGGTCTAACCTGAAATTACCACAAAATGGTTCGGAGGATTCACAAGCAGCTAGTTCGTTTGCAGTTGATGTGGCCGGTTATTATCGTTCAAAAGAAATAGCCTATGATAAGTTCAGCGGAAGATTGAGAGCTGGGTTTAATCTTTCCAACCTAGGAGGTAAAATAGTATATGATGAAGGTGGACAGGAAAACTTTTTGCCGGCTAACTTAGGCTTTGGAGTTGGTTTCGATTTTATTTTAGATCAGGATAATGTTATTGGGCTAACAACCGAGTTTAATAAACTTCTTGTACCTACGCCCAAAGATTTTAATGAAGATGGGGTAATAGATTCTGCCGATAATGATGAATACCAACAAATTGGATTTTTTAGCGGAATTACAAAGTCATTCGGAGATGCACCAGATGGTTTTAGTGAAGAACTAAAAGAATTCACTTGGGCGCTAGGTGCTGAATATACCTATCAAGATGCCTTTATGATTCGTACAGGATATTTTAACGAAAGTGAGGAGAAAGGATCAAGAAAGTTCTTTACCATGGGCGCAGGATTCAAATTCAAGTCTGCCCAGATTGATCTTTCTTATTTATTCTCGACATCACAAGTTAAAAATCCGTTGGAAAACACCTTGCGTTTTTCGCTTACCTTTAATCTAGGGGAAGAGTTTTTAAATGATTGATCAAAGTAAAAATTCAATAACAAAACCTGCCATTGAGCAGGTTTTGTTATTTTTAAGCTTAGATATCCGCTTCTATTGATATGAAAAAACAAACTATTTCATTTGAACTTTCGGTTTTTGAGTCTCTTGAAGAATTAAACGAGCAAGACCAAAAATTAATGCTCAAGGCCATGGATGCAAGAAAAGATGCCTATGCACCTTATTCAAATTTTATGGTTGGCGCAGCAGTACTTTTAGAAAATGATAAAGTGGTAATTGGCAATAATCAAGAAAACGCATCTTATCCCTCGGGTTTATGTGCTGAACGCGTTGCAGTATTTCAGGCGGGTGCTAAATATCCGGGAGTTGCAATAAAATCCATTGCGATAACAGCAATGTCAAGAACCCATTTGGTAGAGAAAGCAGCGGCTCCTTGTGGCAATTGCAGACAAGCGATTTCCGAATATGAGTATAAACAGAAAAGTCCTATAGAACTTCTATTAATGGGTGAGACAGGAGAAATTATTAAATGCCATTCCTTAACTGATATATTACCATTGGGTTTCAATAACTCGTATTTGTAGAATTTAATTAGGCAGACTTCCCAGTTGGATATTTAATTGAATTCAATGGTTTTGTTGATATGTCTTGATGCGACAAGCTTTTTAGTTTATTTTTTTACCGATTGATTAATATGTGTATTTTTGTTTTTCTGTTTTCTAGGCATTCAGCGCTATGTTTGATAAAGTGGAAAACCCGAATTCTAAATAAAAAACCGATTAATGGAAAAAATCACCAAAGAGACTTATCTGAAGTGGTACGAGGATATGCTGTTCTGGAGGAAGTTCGAAGATAAATTAGCAGCTGTATATATTCAACAAAAGGTTAGAGGATTCCTTCATTTGTATAATGGACAGGAAGCCGTTTTGGCTGGAGCTTTACACGCAATGGACCTAACGAAGGATAGGATGATTACTGCTTATAGGAATCACGTTCAACCCATTGGCATGGGTGTAGACCCAAGAAAAGTGATGGCCGAACTTTATGGTAAAGTGACAGGTACATCAAAAGGCATGGGAGGTTCTATGCACATATTTTCAAAAGAACATCGTTTTTACGGCGGTCATGGTATTGTTGGAGGGCAAATTCCTCTAGGTGCCGGATTGGCATTTGCAGATAAGTACTTTAAACGCAAAGCTGTAACTCTTTGTTATATGGGCGATGGTGCTGTTAGGCAAGGATCACTTCACGAAAGTTTCAACTTAGCAATGCTTTGGCAGTTGCCAGTTGTCTTCATTTGCGAAAATAATGGTTATGCCATGGGGACTTCAGTAGCACGCACATCACATTCCATAGATATATGGAAATTAGGCTTGGGTTATGAAATGCCATGCGGACCTGTAGATGGTATGGATCCCGTTATAGTAGCAAAGGAAATGAACAAAGCAATTGAGCGGGCGAGAAGTGGTGGTGGACCAACTTTCCTTGAAATGAAAACCTATCGTTATAGAGGGCACTCAATGTCAGATGCACAACATTATAGAACAAAGGATGAGGTTGAAGAGTACAAAAAGATTGACCCCATTTCACAGGTTCTAGAGGTGATACGCGATAAAAATTATGCTTCTGAGGATGAAATTAAGGTAGTGGATAAGAAGGTCAAGGATTTGGTTCTTGAATGCCAGAAATTTGCCGAAGATTCAGATTATCCTCCAATTAACCAATTATATGATGTGGTCTACGATCAAGAAGACTACCCATTTGTACAACATAAATAATACATAAATGGCAGAAGTGATTAATATGCCTCGATTGAGCGATACCATGGAAGAAGGTACCGTTGCCAAATGGCTTAAGCAAGTTGGGGATAAGGTAGAAGAAGGGGATATTCTGGCTGAAATCGAGACAGATAAGGCAACAATGGAATTTGAATCCTTTCATGAAGGCACACTGCTTCATATTGGAATTGCCGAGGGTGATGGTGCCCCCGTAGATACGCTTTTGGCCATTATTGGTGAAGAAGGTGAGGACATTTCAGCACTGCTGAAGGGCGCAACCCCAGCAAAAGTTGAGGAAGCTGTCGCGGAAAGCAAAGAAGTCGCCGCTGTAGCTGATTCAACCAGTGATTCCAGTGAAATTCCCGAGGGAGTTGAAATCGTAAAAATGCCGCGCCTAAGCGATACTATGGAAGAAGGGACTGTGGCTGCTTGGCTTAAGAAAGTCGGCGACACTATTGAAGAAGGGGATATTCTGGCGGAAATAGAGACAGATAAGGCCACTATGGAGTTTGAATCATTCTATTCGGGTACCTTATTGCATATAGGTATTCAGGAAGGGGAATCTTCCCCTGTTGATACCGTTCTTGCGGTTATCGGACCTGCTGGTACCGATGTGAATGCGGTGTTGAGCACTAAACCATCCGCAGGGAAAAGTGAGCAAAGCACTAAAGTAGAAGTTAAGGAAGAAAAGCCTGTTGAACCAAGTCAAGAAACAATGACTAGTACAACCCATGATGGCCAGCGAATTTTTGCTTCTCCCCTTGCCAAGAAAATTGCCAAGGAAAAAGGCATCAATTTAAATGATATTAAGGGTACTGGTGATCATGGTAGAATTGTCAAGAAAGACGTTGAGAGTTTTGTGCCGTCGACCCAACAGACTTCTACTGCAGTTCAAGAAACTTCTGCGGCATCGGCAGCCACTGTTGCTCCTCTAGTGCTACCAGTTGGCGAAGAGAGCTCTGAAGAGGTGAAGAACTCTCAAATGCGCAAGACCATAGCCAAGAGATTGGCAGAATCAAAGTTCACCGCACCGCACTACTATTTGATTATTGAGGTTGATATGGATAATGCCAAGGCCTCTAGGGCGCAGATCAATGACTTGCCCGATACCAAAGTATCGTTCAATGATATGGTTGTAAAAGCTTGTGCAATGGCCCTTAAAAAACATCCCCAAGTGAATACCACCTGGACAGGGGATACTACAAAATATAATCACCATGTTCATATAGGTGTTGCAGTTGCGGTTGAAGACGGACTTGTAGTGCCCGTTGTGAAGTTTACGGATCAAATGAGTTTAACCCAAATCGGTGCATCTGTAAAAGATCTAGCCGGCAGGGCTAGGAACAAGAAATTAACTCCTGCCGAAATGGAAGGAAGTACGTTTACGGTTTCCAATTTAGGAATGTTCGGTATTTTGGAATTTACATCCATTATCAATCAACCAAATTCGGCAATTTTATCTGTCGGTGCAATTGTTGAAAAACCCGTTGTAAAAAACGGGCAGATCGTAGTTGGCAATACAATGAAACTATCATTGGCCTGTGACCATAGGACAGTTGATGGTGCTTCAGGAGCAGAATTTTTGCAGACTTTAAGAGCATTTTTGGAAAATCCAGTGACCATGTTAGCATAGCAGTATTCTAGAATATTATTATAGTAATGCATCCGCCCATGGCGGATGTTTTTTTATCTTTAAAATTTAATCTCTATCCCATGCAAAAAGTTTTTTATTTATTAATAGTTCTTTTAATTCTTAGTTGTGGCTCTACTCAACTCAAACAAACTAATCCGGAAAGCATACCGCAGGGCCCCGAGGGTGTCAAAGGAAGGGTTGTCAAGGCCGAAACTCCAATTAATGTAGAAACTACAAAGCATTCAGAGTCACAAGTTAGCACCGTTTCTTCGAAAACCAAACCTTCAACCGTTGCTTTCTCAAACAGTGATGCGGTAGGCGAGCTGATGAACTTTTTAGCATCTGATGAGTTGCAAGGACGTGATTCTGGAAGCCCAGGGATAGAAAAGGCCGCGGTCTTCATTGAAAGAATATTTAAATCGAACAGTTTAAAACCATATTTTATCTCTTATAGGGATACACTTTCGAATTTTGAAAAACCAGCCTATAATATGGTTGGCGTTTTGGAAGGAACTGATGCCCAACTAAAAAATGAATTTATAGTGGTTGGGGCGCATTATGACCATATAGGAACAAGAAGTCCAATCAATGGTGATACCATTGCAAATGGTGCCAACGATAATGCTGCCGGTACTACTACCGTATTGGAATTGGCAAGGTATTTTGGAAATGCAAAAACCAATAAACGAAGTTTGGTGTTCGCACTTTTTACTGCCGAGGAAAAAGGCTTATTGGGGTCCAAGCATTTGGCAAAAAAATTGAAGGATCGAAATTTTAACCTGTACACAATGCTCAATTTCGAAATGGTAGGAGTACCCTTAGTGGACAAGGATTATTTGGTCTATGCGAGTGGTTATGAACGTTCCAATCTGGCGGAGATTTGTAATGGTTATGCCAAGGAAAAACTGGTGGGATTTTTGCCAACTGCCAAAGAATTCAATTTATTCGCTAGGTCTGATAATTATCCTTTCCATACTAACTTTGCAGTACCTTCCCAAACCTTTTCAACCTTTGATTTCACGAATTTTGACCACTACCATAAAGTAGGTGATGAAGCTTCTTTGATGGATTTTGGCCATATGGCAACTCTTGTGAACAAATTCATTCCCGTAATCGAAGGAATTGCCAATGCATCACAAAAAGAAATAAAGTACAACTAATGGCAAATGTAATCATCACAGGTACGAGTAGGGGTATAGGTTTTGAAATGGTCCAATTACTTGCCAATGAGGGTCATAAGGTGTTGGCCCTTTCAAGAAATGAGAAAACCATTAACCAATTGAAGCATAAGAACATTTTCAGTTTTTCATTTGATATTACTAAAAATGAGGATTTGAAAAAGGTCGATGAATTTTTAAAAAGCAATTGGGATTCCGTAGATGTCTTGATCAATAATGCAGGGAGATTACTGAACCAGCCCTTTTTGGAAACCGAATCCGATGCGTTTGAAGCGGTCTACAAAGTCAATGTTTTTGGGCTTGCCAATCTAACTAAATTGGTTTTGCCAAGAATGCCGAAAAACGGACATGTAGTTACCATAAGTTCAATGGGTGGCGTTCAAGGAAGTATAAAATTTCCGGGTCTTTCTGCATACAGTTCAAGTAAAGGCGCTGTGATTACACTGACCGAACTATGGGCCGAGGAATTCAAGGAAACTGGACCATCTTTTAATGTGTTGGCTTTGGGAGCAGTACAGACCGAAATGCTGGAAGAGGCTTTCCCAGGGTACAAGGCACCAACTACGGCATTTGAAATGGCATCCTATATCAAGGACTTCGCTTTAACCGGACATAAAATGTATAATGGTAAATTACTGCAGGTAAGCAGTAGTACGCCTTGATTGTTATTTCAACATAAAAATCTGACAAAGAAAAAAGGCTGTGATAAGGTCATAACCTTGTGGAAACTGTCTAGGTCAATACTTAACTAGTGAGCTATTTCTTATCCTTTGTGGAACAGGTACTAAGTCCGAATGGAGCATAAAGTGGGCAAAAACTAATCAGACTTGTCAATACAAAAACGCCGGCCAACACTAATAAAACCAAGCCTAATGTGCCAGAAATGACATTGGTATAATAGAGGGCCGCAATAACAACGGCTATTATTATTCTAACTATCTTGTCTGTACTACCCATATTTTTTTTCATTTCATTAAATTTTGATTATACAATTTTGGTTTTAGCTATTTGAAATTACACCAAATATTTTAAATGGTCACTGTGATCAAAATCACAATGGATAAATTAAATATACGATGACCAAGGTCGCCACTTAAGTATTTTTATAATGTTGTTATATTGTTTTGCCTTAATCTCATGTTCTAACTTCTTCAAATTAAAACTGATTGTTTTTTAGCCAATTCACAAATAAGGAAACCCATTGATCAGTGCCATCAGATACTTTGCCCATACCAAAACCGTGGCCACCTTTTGGGAAAATATGTGTTTCTGCCATTACGTTATTTTCGAAAAGTTCTTGGGCATAAAGCGTTGTTTCCTCGACTTTGCAAACATTATCATCATAGGCATGAACCATAAATGAAGGTGGAGTGTCTTTAGTGACTAAATTCAACAATGTATTTTCTTCAATTTCTTTGGGAGTGAGTTTTCTGTGATATAGACTTTTTTCCAACCAACTCAAATTCTCTTTTGAAAGATTGGTGACCCCATAAATCAAAGCTGAAAAATCAGGATTTTCATTTTGGTTGGTACTTTTCCATAAACTCAGAACAGTTGCTAAATGACTTCCTGCCGAAAACCCAAGAACGCCAATTTGATTTGTATCGATGCTATATTCACTTGCTTTTTCATGGAGTATTTTCAGGGCTTTTCGACCATCGCTTAGGGGTACCAAATGAGGTTTGTTTGAAGACATTGGGTTAGGAAGTCTATATTTTAATACTGCGGCGTTTATTCCCTGTTTTGCTAAAGCCTGGGCTAAATCATAACCTTCATGATACATGGCCACCAATTCATAACCCCCGCCAGGAATAATTATAACCGCCTTGCCTGTATTAATACCTTCAGCTTTATAAATACTGAGTGTTGGCTTAGTAATATTGAAAACGCACTGCGTTCCCCAGGCTTCTTTTTCATATTCTTTGAGGTTGTTTTCCCTGTAATAAGGAATTTCCCCACTTCCCCATAAATTGTAAACTTCTTGGCCGACACAAATGTGGGACACAAGGAGAAACAGTATAAATACGTTGTTCTGGAATATGGTTTTCATTTTATGGTTTTGTAGACCCAAGTAAAAATAAACTACTAATAATTAGCAAACAACTATACTTTATGTTTGTGAGAAATATATTTACTGGTTAATGTAGGCTTTACTTAAACCATACCGCATAGCGTTTTCTACGTAGTTCGAGCGCCAATTTTTCTTCCAATTTCAATGCCTCTGATCTAGTAGAGACTGGAGCGATATGATTGTAAAGGCTAGGACGGAGGTACATACCATATTTTTGGACGATATTGGAGGATAATTTATACCCTTTTTTGTTTCTAAAACCCGTTTTGTGCTGCTCAAATCGTTCTTTGGGAGTCTTACTGGTCATCCCTACATAAAGGCATTGAAGTACCCCATTAAATTGGGGATTAGCATATCGGAATTTCGCATTTTCAGTAAAGACCTTTTTTGATAATTCGATTACGTAAACGCAGTAGGTTGTTTTAGGCATCTTTAGGTTTAGTACAAGTTTGATATATTTTTGTGGTAAACCTAAGTTACCAATTTTATGGTTTATTGGCAATCTGTGACGCTGGTACTCGCTGTTGGGCAATCGACTTCACTGGCCGAAGTGATAAAATCTTCTTGGCGGGGTTCACCACAAAGTACTTGGTCTTTTATCCAATCCCTTATTTTGATAGTGGTCTCTGCATTTTTGGCTTCGGTCCAATTGTGCCCTAGGCCCTCTACGCTATGTAGGCTGTATGGTTTGTTCAATTCGGCAGCCCTGCAGGCAATTTCATAACTACCATGCACGGTAATTTCTGTGGGACAATCAAAATACGTACCCGATTTATAGGGCACTGTTGTATCGCATACACCATGCGCCAAAAAAAGTGGAATATTGTCAGTTAGGTCAAAAAGGTCTAAATCATATAATGGTCCCGCCACACCAATGATTCCTTTTATAGGATGTCTAGGTTCCCATGGTCCCAATTCATCTTTTATACCTTGGTATTCGGATGGGAAAGTTGAAAGCCAATCTGAAGCATCAGTTGAAAGCATACCATTGAGCACGGTCATGGCACCTTGGCTGTTTCCCATCAGGAATAGATTGTCAATATCAATGCCATATTCAGTAGGATTTTGGTACAAAACATCAATGGCTTTCCTCAAATCCTGAATAGCTCGGTAGTGTGTCTTTATAACCTCATCTATGGGTATGTCACAAACTGGATCAGAAAAACCTTTTACGTCCTGCCGGTATTCCAAGGTAGCTATGGTGTACCCATATTTGCAAAAATTGCTGCGCATTGCTGGTAAAAATAATCCTGCATAAGGATCTTTCGGCTCCACTGAATTGGGTCCATAGCCGTGAACAAATAGCACGGTTGGTCGTAGGGGAATAGAATCAGTATACGAATCGTTCGGTTGGTCTATTAAAATATTATAGGTACCCATTTTACCTTCCTCATCGGGACAATCAACACAATATGGAATAGTATGATAATCAAATCCACAAAAACCAATAGGCTTATTGATAAAATGATAGGAACAATTCCCATCAGGTATATCAGTTGTATCTATATCCGGGGAATTTGTATTACACGATTGGGATAGCATAAGTAAGGCTAAAGCGAATGCCCGTATTGCATATAAAGGGAAGCTGTTTTTTATCATTATTGAGATCCTTTAATGTCTTTAACAGATTTCAATGATTCTGGTATTACCTACTTACTCAAAGTTGAGGATTAAACAAATACCAAACAAAGACATTTGTCTATTGAGTATCCGAGGTTAATTTTCTTTTTATTCTGCTAAGGTGACGGGGATTCATGCCTAAAATGCTCGCAATATATTTTTGGGGTATTTCATTGCTGAGCTTAGGATATTTTGCTTGAAATTGAAGATAGCGTTCAGTACCCTTGGTAGTAATCAGTAAATTGGTCAAATGCTGATACTTGAGCAGATCCTGGGAAAGAACCTTGATCACCAAACCCTGCATATCGGGATAAGATCTTGATAATCTGTCGAATTCGGTCTTGGTGGTCACTAAAACCGTTGAATCGGCCAAAAATAGTAATCCGTCGATACTGGGTTCTTCATTAATAAAGCTGCCAAATGATGTTATGAAACTACCTTTTATAGCTGCCCAACGCGTGTAGGCATTCCCATCGATCACATATTGTAGTGCCACTTGGCCATCGACTAAAAATCCCAATTGCTTACAGACTAGTCCCTGTTCATGAAAATAGTCTCCTTTTTTGTACTTTTTTAAACTGAACGCTTGTAGAAAGTCTTTTTGCAATTCATCCGATATTGTAACTCCTGACTTTTTTAAAAACTCAATTAATAACATTGTTGATAGATATTAAATGGCAAAAAATTCAATTGTAAAGTGACTTCGCCCCATAGTTGATTTGGATAATTATAAAGATGTTTTAATTTCTACATCCTACAAATTACATAATTCCTTTAAGTTCAGAAACGTTAAATTCCTATTTTTGCACTGATGGATGACATCCTTACAAAATACTTACCAGAAAGGGCTGTAGACCCTTGCATGCAACTTATAAAAGAGTCTGGTGCAAACCTGAAAATCGTGAACCAAAGGGTGACTCGCCATGGGGACTATCGCAAAATGCCCAATGGGTTACATCAGATTACGATAAATGCAACATTGAACAAATATCGATTTTTAATTACCCTTGTACACGAAATTGCGCATTTGGCGGCCTTTGAAAGGTATGGTCGTCGAATAAAACCCCATGGGGTGGAATGGAAGCGTACATTTCAATATTTAATGTTGCCATTTTTAAGACCAGAAATATTTCCATCTGTCCTTTTGCCCCAGCTGGCGAAACATTTCAGAAACCCCAAGGCTAGTAGTGATACTGATGCTGTTTTATCACTAGCTTTGAAAAAGTTCGATATTCAACAATCAGAATTGGACTTTATTTTTGAATTGCCTTTTGGGAGTGTTTTCCGTCTTTACAACGGTAAACTTTTTAAAAAGGGGAAAAAGCGTGTAAAGCGCTATGAATGTGTTGAGGTTGCCTCTGGAAAGGTATATTTATTTCAGCCCAATGCTGAAGTAGAATTAATAAAAGAATAAATGAAGAATAAAAATTACTATGCTGTATTGATGGCAGGTGGGGTTGGATCCCGTTTTTGGCCGATCAGCACCTCTGAAAACCCTAAACAATTCCATGATATGTTGGGTACTGGGCAAACGTTGATCCAGAAAACTTTTCAACGTCTCAATAATTTCATTCCAACCGAGAATATTTTTATTCTTACCAATGAACGTTATAATGATTTGGTATTGGAACAATTGCCCTTGGTAAAACAGGAACAAGTGGTATTGGAGCCGGCGATGCGAAATACAGCACCTTGCATTTTGTATGCCGCATTAAAAATCCAAAAAATGAATCCTAATGGAGTTATGATCGTGGCACCAAGTGACCATTGGATTGAAAATGAAGATGCCTTTGCCAGGGATGTAACAAAGTGTTTTGATAAGTGTGAAAAAGAAGAAGTGCTTTGTACGCTGGGTATTAAACCCACTTTTCCAAATACTGGTTTTGGGTATATTGAATTTGAAAAAGAAAATACTTCAGCCTTGAAAAAGGTACACCAGTTTCGTGAAAAACCAGATTACGATACTGCAAAAGAGTTCCTTGCACAAGGTAATTTTATATGGAATGCAGGGATATTCATGTGGGGAGTAAATACGATCGTGAATGCCTTTAAAAACTTTCAACCAACACAGTATAGTTTGTTAGAAGCCGGAGTTACCCAATACAACACCAGCGGTGAAAAAGATTTTATAAAGGAGAACTACCCAAAGGCAGAAAATATTTCTATAGATTATGCTATCTTAGAACAATCCACGTCCATTTATGTACTTCCGGCAACTTTTGATTGGAATGATTTGGGAACATGGGGTTCCTTGTATGACAAATTGGATAAGGATGCTGATAACAATGCTGTGGTAAACAGCAAAGTAATCACTGAAGATGCGAAACGAAATATGATCCGTTCTCCCAAAGACAAAATCGTGGTTGTCGATGGGCTTAATGATTATATTATTGTGGATAAGGAAGAAGTTTTGCTTATTTACCCTAAATCTAAAGAACAAAACATAAAGCAAATACTAGGAAAGGTAAAAGCTAAGTTTGGCAATAAGTATGCTTAATTATGAGTGATCAATTTAACGAAGAAAGTAACATTCCACTTAGTGAAAGCGAAAGTGGGGAAGAAGTAAAAAAGGATATACAAGGCTTACTCGGAAGTACAAAAAAGTTTCTGTCAGAACTTCTTGATATTCGTAAAAATACGGATCAAGAAGCTACGAAAGAAGCAATAATAGCCGATATTCCTTTTAAAGGTCATACTTCGTGGATTCTTGTTTGTTCGATTTTTATTGCTTCTGTTGGTCTTAATGCCAATTCAACTGCTGTTGTCATTGGCGCCATGTTAATTTCTCCTTTAATGGGGCCAATCTTGGGCATTGGCCTGTCTTTAGCTGTAAATGATGTTGATACCCTGCGAAGGTCTTTAAAGAACTTTGCAGTAATGGTCGTATTGAGCGTATTGACAGCCTATTTGTTTTTCGCCATATTTCCTCTACGTGATGAATCCTCAGAATTATTGGCACGTACAGCACCTGATATCCGTGATGTGCTTATTGCTTTTTTTGGTGGGCTGGCTTTGGTCATCGCGCGGGCAAAAAAAGGGACCATCGCCTCGGTAATTTTTGGTGTGGCCATCGCGACTGCTTTAATGCCTCCCCTTTGCACCGTAGGTTTTGGATTGGCAATTGGCAATTATGATTATGCCACGGGTGCAATGTACCTCTTTAGTATTAATACCATTTTTATTGCCTTGGCAACATTTTTGGTTTTGAAGTTGTTGCGTTTTCCTATGGTACGTTATGTGAATTCCAAGAAGCGAAGGCTTATTGGCAGGGTGGCATCCATTTTCGCGATATTGGTGATGGTTCCTGCGGGTGTCACTTTTTGGGGTGCTTTACAAGAATCCTTATTTAGGAAGCAAGCACAAAATTTTGTTGAAGAGAAAGTGGCTCCCTATCAATTTGAAGGTTCTGGTCGGTTTATGGAAGACTTTACCGATATCGAATTCAATAAGGGTGAAAATTCATTTATCGAATTGGTTTTTATGGGTAATGAAACCATACCAGATAACGTAATAGCTACTTGGAACAAACAAAAAAATGAGGATGATGGTTTTAACAGATTGAAAGATACAGAGCTCCAAATCATCCAAGGTGCAAAAAATGAGCAATTGGATCAACTTAAATATGTAGATCAGTTATATGAAAGCCAAAAAACCGAATTGTTAGACAAGGATGCAAGAATTAAGGTGTTAGAAGAGGAATTGGGCAAATTGGGAAGAATGTCAATTCCTTTTGCTGCTGTAAGTGCGGAAGCTAAAACCAATTACGAAAATTTGGAATCCCTGGGATTTTCCCCAACCATACAAACTGACTTCAACAAGCAAGATACCATTCCCATATTTGAAGTGAAATGGAAAAGGGATGCCAAAAGATTCCAAACCGTTGCCGATACCAAGAAGTTACATAATTGGTTAAAACTTAGGTTGAAAGACAGCACCATTCAACTAAAGGAGGTAATTCAGGATTAATCACGTTCCTCAATATACATTTGTTTCACTTTCTTAAATAGCTCAGAGGAGTAAACAAAGTTGGTTACAGCTTCATTATCGGTTTTGAAAATTTCATCTTTGGTACCTTCCCATTCCTTGATCCCGTTTTTCAGGAAAACTATTTTCTCGCCAATTTCCATGACCGAGTTCATATCATGTGTATTTACAACGGTCGTTATGTCGTATTCTTTGGTGATCTCTTGTATCAGGTTGTCTATTATTATGGCCGTTCTTGGGTCAAGGCCTGAATTTGGTTCATCACAGAATAAATAGGTAGGGTTCATAACTATGGCCCTTGCGATAGCTACCCGTTTTTGCATCCCCCCAGAGATCTCCGAGGGATATTTTTTATGTGCATCTATTAGATTTACCCTTTTTAATACAAAATCGGCTCGGTCTTGCATTTCAGAATGAGACTGTTTAGTGAACATTTCCAATGGAAACATAACATTTCCTTCAACAGTCATTGAATCAAATAATGCACTACCTTGAAAAACCATGCCCATATCCTGGCGAAGATTTCGTTGTTCCTTTGTCGATAATTGGGAGTAGATTCTTCCGTCATGACTAATGGTGCCCTTATCCGGGCTGAAAAGTCCCAAAAGGCATTTAAGAAATACAGTCTTCCCAGAGCCACTTTGACCAATAACCAAATTGGTCTTGCCTTTGTCAAATACTGTGCTAATGCCTTTTAAAACGTGAGCATCACCAAAAGATTTATATATGTCGTTTACCTCAATCATTAGCCCAATAAAAGTTGTGTTAAAATATAATTTAGGATGATAATCACAACACTGGTCCATACAAAGGAAGTTGTTGCGGCCTTACCCACTTCAAGCGCGCCACCTTTCATATAAAATCCATGAAAAGAGGGAATAGTTGCCAAAACAAAGGCGAATACCAAGGTTTTTATAAAGGCATAAGTGACATGAAATGGAATAAAATCCAACTGTACCCCTTCCACAAAATCGGCACTTGTACTAAATCCTCCAAAGACACCGGCAAACCATCCGCCAAAAATACCTACATACATTGATATTGCTATAATGAAGGGATAGAGTAACAATGCGATAATTTTTGGAAAAACCAAATAGTTCAATGCGTTTACACCCATTACATCCAATGCGTCAATTTGTTCGGTTACTCGCATGGTACCGATACTACTTGTAATATAAGAACCTACTTTACCAGCCATTATGATAGAACAGAATGTCGGGGCGAATTCCAATATTATGGATTGTCGTGTGGCAAAACCTACCAGGTTTTTCGGAATTAATTCACTAGTTATATTCAAGGCTGTCTGTATAGCCACAACGCCACCAATAAAAAAGGAAATGAAAATGAGAATACCCAATGACCCGAAGATGAGTTCATCTATCTCTTTAAGAATCAATGACTTCATTATGCTCCATTTGGTAGGTTTTTTAAAAACCTCTTTAATCATAATAGCATAGCTGCCAATTGATGCTAAGTAATTCATAGAATATATATAGACTTACAAATGTAAAAATAGCAATAATGAATGTCTTTTAACCTTCATTTAATCTTTTAAGGGTTAATTTCTATATTTTTGTATTATCAATTTATTACACATGCACAAGAATAAAATATCCCTCCTATTAGTAGCGGTTTTCCTTACATTCAACACTGTTGAAATAGTAGCTCAGAAGAAGTCCAAGAATGGTAATAAGGTTGAAAATTCAGATCACCTAAGAGTCTCTCCCAAGTTGATTGTTGGCATTGTGGTAGATCAAATGCGCTATGATTATTTGACCCGTTTTTGGAACCATTTTGAAGATGACGGTTTTAAAAGAATGGTAAACCAAGGGTTTAACTGCAAAAACAATCACTTTAATTATGCACCAACCAGTACAGGACCTGGCCATACTTCGGTTTATACAGGTACAACTCCTGCAATTCACGGCATTATAGGGAATAATTGGTATGATAAGGAAACCGATCAAGAGGTGTATTGTGCCTCGGATGAGGCCTTCAATTCAGTTGGGACAACTACTGATGCAGGTAAAATGTCTCCGCATAGAATGGCGGTCACAACGGTTACGGACCAACTTAGATTACATAATCAAATGCGAAGTAAAACCATTGCAATTGCTTTAAAGGATAGAGGAGCGGTGTTACCTGGTGGGCATACTGCAAATGCCGCTTATTGGTTTCATGGGGCGGATGAGGGCAATTGGATTACCAGTTCTTTTTATATGGACAGTCTTCCAAATTGGGTCATTGATTTTAATGCTTCAAATGCTGCGGAAAATTATAAAAAACCCTGGACCACTATAAAGGATGTTAACACTTATTTAGAAAGTGGCTTGGACAATAACAAATATGAAGGTTTGTTCACAGGACAGACTGCCCCAATATTTCCGCATGATTTACCAAACTTATGGAATAGTAATGGCCAATATGATATTATCAAGGCGAGCCCCTACGGGAATAGCATAACTGCTGACTTTGCTATCGCGGCATTGGAAGGGGAGGATTTAGGGTCTGACAGTATAACCGACTTTTTGGCGGTGAGCTTTTCAAGCACAGATTATGTAGGTCATAAATATGGCGTAAACTCAAAGGAAATTCAGGATACATACGTGAGATTGGATAGGGATTTGGCCCGACTGTTTAAAGCTTTGGATAAAAAAGTTGGTGAAAATGAGTATACCGTTTTCTTAACTGCGGATCATGGTGCTATCAATGTACCAGCATATCTGAAGGACCAAAAAATACCGGCAGGTTATATGGATGGTGGGGAGCTTGCAACAAAATTCCAGGAATTTCTGAAATACAAGTACGGTACCACTGATTTGGTAAAGAACAATTCCAATTATCAATTGTTTCTAGATCATGATGTAATTAGGAATTTGGACTTGCAAATAGGCGATGTTCAGAGTGAGATTGCTCATGAACTATTGAATTATAAAGACATTGATAAAGTATATACCGCCCAACAAATGTGGCAAAATGAATATACCCATGGAGTACCTTATATTTTGCAAAAGGGGTATAACCAAAAACGTTCCGGTGATATCCTGATGGTTTTGAAACCAGGTACGATTAGTTACTCGGTTACCGGATCTACACATGGGTCTCCTCAAATTTATGACACTCATGTTCCTTTGCTTTTTTATGGAAAGGGCATACGGAAAGGAAGTACTATCGTACGAACTGAGATTCCCGATATTGCCCCCACTATATGCTCTTTATTGGGTATTGCATTCCCAAGCGGTTCAACTGGGACTCCAATAGCCAAGGTTTTAAAATAATCCATAGGTAAAATGAACAATCATCCGATTGGTATTTTTGATTCTGGAGTGGGAGGCACTTCCATTTGGAAAGAAATCAATGCATTACTGCCCAATGAAGGTACTATTTACTTGGCGGATAGTAAGAATGCACCTTATGGCGCAAAATCAAAAGAAGAAATTGTTCAGTTAAGTATAAGGAATACAGAACTTTTACTTGATAAAGGCTGTAAAATAGTAGTTGTTGCCTGCAATACTGCCACGACAAATGCGATAGATTACTTAAGAAAGAATTATAATATTCCTTTTATAGGAATTGAGCCCGCTATTAAGCCCGCTGCACTGCAATCGCAATCAAAAACAGTCGGTGTTTTAGCCACTAAGGGAACATTATCTAGTAGTCTCTTCCATAGTACCTCCGAAAATCATGCTAACGGAATCAAAATCATTGAACAAGTGGGTACCGGACTAGTCCCTTTGATTGAAAGCGGAAATGTAAATTCATCCAAGACCAAAGCCTTGTTGGCAACCTATATAGAACCGATGCTTAGCGCTGGGATTGATTACTTGGTACTGGGTTGTACACACTATCCTTATTTAATTCCTGTTTTAGAGGATCTGCTTCCCAAACATGTGAAAATCATTGATTCTGGTGAAGCTGTGGCGAGGCAAACAATGGCAGTGCTGGTCAAAAATGATTTATTGACAAATTCTAATGAAAAGGGGAAACATAAATTCTTTACAAATACTGATGTGGGTATTCTTGAGAGTTTTATTAAGAATAACAGTTCGTCAATTAATACGGTTTATCAAGACTTCTAATAAATCACTTTCTCAAGTAAGTTAAATATGTAAAATCATATTTGTGTCTTTCATCCTTGGGATGGTATTCAGATTCTTTCAGTTGCCAAACAGCTTCATCAACTTCAGGAAAAAAAGTGTCGGCTTCAAAGTTGTGATGTACTCTTGTTATTTCCAACTTATCGGCCAATTTTTCTCCTTGTTCATAGATTTCACCCCCTCCGATAATAAAAGGACTTTTATCTTCCGTGGATAGTTTTATTGCTTCTTTTAAGGAATGTACAACAATACAATCCTCATGTTTAACCTTGTAGTTCTTATCCCGAGTTATGATAATATGGGTTCTTTTGGGCAATGGTTTGGGAAAACTCTCAAATGTCTTTCTTCCCATTATTATAATATGGCCCGTTGTCAATTGCTTAAAGCGTTTAAAATCATCTGGCAGGTGCCAAAGCAGGTCGTTGTCTTTGCCCAATGCATGGTTCTCCCCAACAGCGGCTATCATTGTTATAGTTTGCACTAAAGTTTTTTTTTATTGATTTTGGACAAGGGGAAGTCTGTTTCTATTTCTTTTTGCAATTCCGCGATTTTTTCATTCTGTTTTAATACTAACTTCTCTCTTTGTTGTCTTTCCCAATCCCTTCCCATGAATTTATGGGTTACATAAACATTGACTAGGTGTATTACGAATAAAAAAGCCCAAAAGGTGATTGCCCATATAAACCAATCATATTCATCTCCGAATTTTAAGATCTTATTGATCAAAATCAAAAAAACACTTCCAATCAAGAAAATGACAAAGTGTTCGTATAGCCTCTTCTTTTGTTTAATTCGGGCATGGGCAGACTCTAAGAGGTCATGTTGCTCCAAATTCAATTCAGATTTTGTTTTATTTTTGGTAAACATCCCAATAGTTGTCTTTAAAAGCAAAGATACGGCATTTGCGAACATTTAATTTTGTGTGTGCGGAATTTGAGACAGGCTATGTAATTCTGAAAAATTCGATTCAGCTTCCATTCGTTATTCCAGAACCAAGACAAAGTATATTGTAAGAATCATAAAAGAAACCGCATTGATTTTACCTACATGGCAATTAGCAAGCTTGGTTTTTAAAAAGCCAATCTAATAAAGGACTAAAAATTGAGATTTTGATAAAAGTGATATGGATCATAGGGAACAAGAGGATTTATACTTTAATTTTGCGGTTAATATAAAATGTTCATGTTATGGGAATTGCAAAACAGTATTTAAAAACAAAGCCGGTATGTAAAGTGACCTTTACAGTACCTGCAGAAGAAGCTAAAAAGGTATCCGTTGTTGGGGATTTTAACAACTGGAACCCTAAAGGTAGCACATTGAAAAAATTGAAAAACGGAACTTTTAAAGGTACGTTTGACCTTCCAAAAGAAAGTACTTACGAGTTCAGATATTTGGTTGATGGAAATTATGTAAATGAAGCTGAAGCAGATCGTTACCAATGGAACGATTATGCCGGAACTGAGAATGCAGTTTTAGAGCTTTAATTGAATTTAGCATAAATAAAAAAGGCCCTGACGGTACCGTCAGGGCCTTTTTTTAGTGTTTTTAATTACAGTATTATACTGCTACAACCCCTTTTATGTGAGGATGTGGATTATAATCCACCAAAGTAAAGTCATCAAATTTAAAATCAAGGATATCTTTAACTTCTGGGTTGATGACCATTTTAGGTAATGCCTTTGGCTCACGGCTTAATTGCAGTTCAACCTGTTCCATATGATTGTTGTAGATATGTGCATCACCAAATGTATGTATGAATTCCCCTGGTTCGTACCCACAGACCTGTGCCATCATCAAGGTGAATAAGGCATAGGATGCAATATTAAAAGGAACACCCAAAAATATATCTGCACTACGCTGGTATAATTGACAGGACAGTTTACCATCGGCAACGTAAAATTGGAAGAACGCATGGCATGGCGGGAGTGCCGCCTTACCGTTGGCTACATTTTCGGAAAAAGATTTAGAGGTGTCTGGTAATACACTGGGATTCCAAGCTGAGACGAGCATTCTTCTACTGTTGGGGTTGTTTTTAAGGGTGTGTATTACTTCTTTGATTTGGTCTATTTCCTCGTTGTTCCAGTTGCGCCATTGATGACCATAAACAGGTCCTAAATCCCCATTTTCATCTGCCCATTCATTCCATATTCGCACTCCGTTTTCTTGAAGGTAGGCCACATTCGTGTCCCCTTTTAAAAACCACAAAAGCTCATGAACTATAGATTTCAAATGTAATTTCTTAGTAGTAACCATTGGGAAACCTTCACTAAGGTCAAATCGCATTTGGTGTCCAAAAACACTTAGGGTGCCAGTGCCGGTCCTATCGCCTTTTTGGCAACCATTTCTAAGGACCTCTTTCAGTAAATCGTGGTATTGCTTCATATAATGCCTAACCCGCAAAGGGCATTTCAAAAATTAAATCTTAAACTTATGATGGCAAAAATAATGAAACAGGGCGCTACTTTTAAATTGGCGAAATTATTCTTATAAAAATTTATTAACGGAAAATATCTTATCCCAATATCATTCCTGCGATTGTAGCAGAAAGTAAGGAGGCCAAAGACCCGCCTAGAACAGCTCTCATTCCAAATTCAGATAATACTTTGCGCTGTCCCGGGGCAAGAGACCCTATACCCCCAATCTGTATGCCTATAGAAGCAAAGTTCGCAAACCCACATAGCATATAGGTTGCCATTATTACTGATTTGCTAAATGTAAAGTGCGATGCATTTGACAGGTTCTTTAAATCGGCCAATTGTATATACCCTACAAATTCACTGGCTGCCAGTTTAATACCCAATAATTGTCCCATTTGCATAATGTCTTCCGATTGTACGCCTATCAACCACATTAATGGTGCGAAGATAGTTCCAAGAATGGCCTCCAACGAAAACTTATCATAGACCGAGTTTGCAGCTATCCATTCATTGAAGGAAGTAAGGTCTCCTGCCCATCCTAAAATTCCATTAATCATGGCAATAAAAGCAACAAATACCAATAACATGGCCCCTACATTCACCGCAAGTTTTAATCCCTCTGTGGTTCCGTTGGCAATCGCATCCAAGATATTTGCGCCTATTTTTTCGTTGGAAACTTCCACATCGGTATTAACGGCTTCAGTCTGTGGATATAATATTTTTGATACGACAATGGCACCGGGAGCTGCCATAACGGAGGCTGCCAAAAGATGTTTTGCGAACTGCAATCTTAGAACAGGGTCATCACCACCTAAAAATCCAATATAAGCTGCCAAAACCGCGCCGGCAACAGTTGCCATTCCCCCAATCATTACCAATAGCATTTCGGACTTGTTCATTTTTTCCAAATATGCCTTTATAAGCAATGGAGCTTCCGTTTGTCCTAAGAATATATTACCCGCAACGCTCAAACTTTCGGCTCCTGAAATCCCAAGGGTTCTTGATAATAGCCATGCGAAAGCCTTGACGATCTTTTGAATAAGACCCAAATAAAACAATACCGAGGTCAGCGCAGAAAAGAAGATAATGGTTGGGAGAACTTGGAAGGCAAAAATAAATCCGAAAGTATCCATATCAACTACGAGTCCTTCAAACAAAAATTGACTCCCCGCCCGGGTATAATCCAAGATGCTTACGAATACCTGGCCTACACTTTCAAAGGCTTTTTGGATGAATGGTACTTTTAAGACCCCTATGGCAATCATAAGTTGAATGCTTAGGCCAATCCCAACAGTTTTCCAGTTAATGCCTTTTCTGTTAGCGCTAAATAAGTAAGCAATTAAAATAAGGACAAGCATACCCAAAATACCTCGCCACAGGCTGTTTATTGAAAAACCTTCGTTAGGGATAATCTGCCCAACAGTATTGGGGTCAATATCATTGATTACGGTTGTTTCTGAAATAGATAGTATGGTATCTTGAGGAATTAAATCTTGTGAAAGTAAAGGAAAAGAAAACAATAGAACCAATAAAAGCATCCCAAATTTAGTTTTCATAGAATGCCCGTTACATTAATTACGTTTGGATATTTCGTCTCTTAACATGGCCGCTTTCTCATAGTCTTCATTGGCTACGGCCTTTTCCAATTCCTTGTTCAATTCATCTATGGTCAATTCTGTATAGGCATCTGTCGCTCCTTGGTCAATCTCGACGGTTTCACCTTCTTGCAAAATTTCATCGACCATAATACTATCATCGTTTTCGTCCTTATCGCTATCCTTGGAAGTAAATTTTAAAAATATCCCAGCTTTATCCAAAATTGTTTTATAGGTAAAAATGGGTGCGTCAAAACGTAAGGCCAATGCAATAGCATCACTGGTTCGCGCATCAATGATCTCTTCAATTTTATCCCTCTCACAAATGATGCTCGAATAAAAAACGCCATCTACCAATTTATGGATAATTACCTGCTTAACAACAATATCGAACCTATCTGCAAAATTCCTGAAAAGGTCGTGTGTCAATGGTCTTGGTGGTTTAATTTCTTTTTCCAATGCTATGGCGATAGATTGAGCTTCGAACGCTCCAATAACAATGGGGAGTTTGCGATCACCATCAACTTCATTCAATATAAGGGCATAAGCACCATTTTGAGTTTGGCTATATGATATTCCCTTTATTTTTAAACGTACTAAACTCATAGGATATAATATACCACAAAGGGCTGTTCAAATTAAAAGGGATGACCAAATTTTTTGAACAGCCCTTTAGGGGCACAAATTAACAAAAATTAAGCGTTTTGGGCTTTAAATTCCTTTAATTTTTCGATGAGTTTAGGCACCACTTCAAAAGCGTCACCTACAATACCGTAATCAGCTGCTTTAAAAAAAGGAGCTTCGGGGTCTGTGTTGATAACCACTTTAGTTTTCGATGCACTTACACCTGCTAAATGTTGTATAGCTCCAGAAATACCGATTGCAATATATAGATTACTTGCAACAGGTTTGCCAGTTTGTCCCACGTGCTCACCGTGTGGTCTCCACCCCATATCTGAAACAGGTTTAGAGCATGCCGTCGCGGCACCAAGTACTTCAGCCAGTTCTTCAATCATTTCCCAGTTTTCAGGTCCTTTTAAACCTCGACCACCAGAAACAACAATATCGGCATCGGCAATCGTAACCTTGCCAACCACCTTGTCAATTTCTATAGATTTAGAAGTAAAATCGACATCATCTAGTACAGGGTTGAAATCTTCAATGCTTGCGGTGGTATTATTTTCAACCAAACCGAAAGAATTATTTGATACTCCCACAACCTTAATGTCGGTGTTTATCTCGGTATGAGCGAAACCTTTATTACTGAATACCGTTCGTTTAACCTTAAATGGACTTGTGCTTTCAGGAGCAGCTACCACATTGGAGGCATAGCCTGCACCCAACTTAGCAGCTACTATTGGGGTCAAAAATTTTGTATCTGAACTTGAACTGACGATAATGACCTTGGCATCTTCACTTTTTGTCGCTTCAACAATGGCACGTGCATATGCCTTAGCATTGAAAGTCTTTAATTGATCACTTGAAACGTTCAATACTTTGCTTACCCCGTAATCTCCTAGCTTTTCATTCTCATTGGAATTGAATGAAATAGCTGTAACTGCAGTTCCAATTTGTTTGGCTACTTCACTTGCATAAGAAGCAACTTCAAAAGCATTTTTTTTAAAACTGCCGTTATCTGATTCTGTATATACTAAAACTGACATAACAATATTTTAGATTAATCCCGAATTGGTTTCAGGAAATTTATTACCTTGTGATTAAATGACTTTGGCTTCGTTATGGAGAAGATTTACTAATTCTTCCACATTGGCAGCATCAACTAATTTTACAGCTCCTTTGGGAGCTGGTTTATCAAAGTTAACATCCGTGGTTGCCACTGTTGCCTCAATAGGCTCTACGACGCTCAAAGTTTTTTTCCTTGCCATCATGATACCACGCATGTTTGGTATACGTAAATCGCTTTCATCCACTAATCCTTTTTGACACCCAATAACCAATGGTAATGAGGTTGCGATTTTTTCCTTACCACCATCAATCTCACGAACTGCCGTTGCATTAGTTCCATCAATCTGTAAATCTATACACATGTTTACAAAATTCATGTCCAATAAAGTTGCCAGTATTCCTGGTACCATTCCACCATTGTAGTCAATCGATTCCCTTCCGCCAATTACCAAATCATATGCTCCATTTTTAACCACTTCCGCCAATTGTTGGGCTACGAAATAACCATCAGCAGGTTCAGCGTTCACGCGAATTGCCTCATCAGCTCCAATGGCCAACGCTTTGCGCATGGTGGGTTCTGCGCTTTGACCTCCAACAGTAGCTATATGAACAGTAGCGCCCTGCTTCTCTTTGAACCACATGGCCCGGGTTAGTCCAAACTCATCATTTGGATTAATAACAAACTGCACTCCATTCGTGTCGAATTTGGTGTCACCATCAGTAAAATTAATCTTTGAGGTGGTGTCCGGAACGTTGCTAATGCAAACTAATATCTTCATAAACGTAATATTTTCGGGTCTTTAAAAGAATTCAGCAAAGATAGGTAATCTTTTTAAAAAATACTATGCGCGCATAGTAAAAAATTGTAACTTTTTTAATTCTATGACCCCATATCTTGACATATATTTTGCTATTTTTGCTTTCGTTTTTATCCCAAGGGATAACTTAATAAAAGCTTTTAATGAAGACACTACAATTTAGGCAGGCCATAGCAGAGGCAATGTCCGAGGAAATGAGAAGGGATGAGTCAATTTATTTGATGGGCGAGGAAGTTGCAGAATATAATGGTGCTTATAAAGCTTCAAAAGGGATGTTGGATGAATTTGGTCCAGAACGGGTTATTGATACCCCAATTTCAGAATTAGGATTTGCTGGTATAGGTGTTGGTTCTACACTAACAGGAAACCGACCTATTATTGAATTCATGACTTTTAACTTTGCATTGGTCGGCATTGACCAGATTATAAATAATGCTGCGAAAATCAGACAAATGTCTGGCGGACAATTCAATTGTCCAATTGTGTTTCGTGGACCAACAGCTTCTGCAGGTCAATTGGCAGCAACACACTCCCAGGCATTTGAGAGTTGGTTTGCAAACTGTCCTGGTTTAAAAGTAGTGGTGCCATCTAATCCTGCTGATGCCAAAGGACTTCTAAAGTCTTCAATAAGGGATAATGACCCTGTTATTTTTATGGAGTCCGAACAGATGTATGGCGATAAAGGTGAAGTCCCCGAAGGAGAATATACGATTCCATTGGGAGTAGCTGATATACGTAGAACGGGTTCTGATGTGACCATTGTTTCTTTTGGTAAGATTATCAAGGAAGCCATTAAAGCGGCCGATGAACTTGAAAAGGAAGGTATTAGCTGTGAAATAATCGATTTGCGTACGGTTAAACCATTGGATTATGAAGCGATCCTGAATTCTGTTAAGAAAACAAATAGATTGGTAGTTTTGGAAGAGGCATGGCCATATGGCAATGTGGCTTCCGAAATCACGTTTCACGTACAATCAAATGCCTTTGATTACTTGGATGCGCCAATACAGAAAATAAATACCGCTGATACTCCAGCACCTTATTCCCCCGGATTATTAGCAGAGTGGTTGCCAAATCACGAAGATGTAATAAATGCCGTTAAAAAAGTGTTATATAAATAAGTGGTGTCAATTAGTAAAGTAATTTAGCTTCGCCGACCAAGAGTTGACGGAGCTTTTATTTTAATGGTATATTATTGAATAGTAATTTTACCATGCAGATTCAGAATTACATGAAGAATTTCCTTTCCATTTTCTGTTTGCTTTTTTCCATGGTTGTATTGTCTCAAACCAAGGTGGGAGGTAAGGTCATTGATGAAACAGGTGAGCCAGTGGCATTTGCCAATGTAATCTTTAAGAACTCTACTGAGGGTACAACTACCGATGATAATGGGAATTTCTATATGGAATCGGATTCAACTCACGACAAACTCGAGATTTCTTTTATTGGTTATGAAACCCAGGATATCTTACTGGAATCCAGGGTAACTTATAATATGAGAATAACCATGTTAGAGGGGAATCAACAGTTGAAGGAGGTTGTGATTTATGCCGGAAAACAATCTAAGAAAAACAATCCTGCCATTGATATCTTGCGCAAAATCTGGTCAAAAAAAAGGGTAAATGGCCTGCGCAAATTCAAACAATATCAATATGATAAATATGAAAAGGTAGAGTTTGATCTGAATACGATTGATAGTGCCCTGATGAAAAAGAAAATTTTCAAGGGAATGGAGTTTGTATTCCAAGACTTGGATACTTCTCGTATTACCGGTAAGACTTATCTTCCTATTTTCTTGAATGAAACATTTGCAAAGGTATACGGTGATAATCTTACACAAACAGAAAAAGAAGATGTACTTGGCAACAGAAACTCGGGGTTTGATAATAATCAGGCCATAATAGCATTTGTAGAGGATTTGTACCAGGATTACGATGTATATAATAATTATCTGAAGTTCTTTGATAAGAGTTTTACAAGTCCTCTTTCCAAAACAGGCATTGATACCTATAATTATGTTTTAAGGGATAGTGCATTTATTGATAATAAGTGGTGTTACAATATTACCTACTACCCACGTCGTAAAAACGAGCTTACCTTTAAGGGTGATTTTTGGGTAAATGACTCTACATACGCTATTAAGAACATAAATCTTGAAGTAACAAAGAGCGCCAATATCAATTGGGTCAAGGAGATTTATATTGAACAGGATTTTGATGTGGTAAGCGATTCGGTCTTTCTATTGAAACGCGACTACATGTTGACCGATTTCAGCTTCAGGAAAAAGGAGGAGTCAAAAGGAGTTTATGGTAAACGAACCACTGTTTATGGGGATTATCAGTTCGATATTGAGAAACCCAAGGAATTCTACAAGACCAAAAGTAATGCGTACGACCCCTTGGTTATGAATCGGGATAGCATTTTTTGGGAAAACAATAGGTTAGAGACCTTAAATAAGGATGAACAGGGAATCTATAAATTATTGGATACCTTAAAGACTGTTCCGAAATTCAAATCAATTTACAACATAGCCAGTATTCTAGCTTCGGGTTATATCGAAATTGATAAATGGAATCTGGATATTGGAGATGTGTTCAGCACTTTTGGCTATAATGATGCAGAAGGTGTTCGTATTCGCGCTGGTGCAAGAACCTTTACAGGGCAAAATGACACCTGGCGATTGGAAGGGTATATGGCTTATGGATTTATGGACCAAAAGGTTAAACATGGCTTTTCGGCCAAGTTTTTATTGGATAAAAAAAGTAGGTTAATGGTCTCCGGTGGTAATCGCCGGGATGTTGAGCAGTTGGGTTTAAGTTTAACCTCCACGAACGACGTATTGGGCCGAAGCGTTGCTTCTTCTTCTGTTTTTACGGTTGGTTCAAACGATAGGCTAACCAATATAAACTTGAGTACCGCAAATTTGGAAATTGAACCTATTACTAATTTTAGGGTTCGGGTAGGTAGTTCGTATCGCACATTGAGCTCGGCTTTGCCTGATGCCTTTAACTTGGATTATGTTGATCCTGATTCACCTACAGGTATTTCTTCAGAAGTCAAACAATTCGATATAAATGCGTTGATAGTTTATACCCCAGGAAAGCGAACTATCGGTTATGGCGTAGAACGATATGATATAAATGATACGTACAGCACCTTGTTATTGAACTATACAAGGGGATTTGAAGGTTTTTTGGAAAGCGATTTTGATTATAGCAAGTTACAATTTTCGTACAGCCAACCTTGGCAACTGGGTGGTTTTGGTCGACTCTATAGTACAGTGGAAGTTGGTAAGACCTTTGGCGAGGTACCTTTGGGGCTTTTGAATGTTGTTCCGGGTAACCAGACGCTGTTTACCATTTATAATACATTCCACAATTTAAATTTTTACGAGTTTGTTACAGACACCTATACTTCTGTTCATTTAGAACATAATTTTAACGGTCGATTATTTTCAAGAATACCATTGATCCGAAAGTGGAACTTAAGGGAATTTATAGGAATAAGAGGAGTTTGGGGCGAATTGTCGCCTGAGAATATAGCTTTGAGCAGTCCTACAAATATTCCATTGCTAGCGCCTACCGATAAGATTTATTGGGAATACTCAATAGGTGTTGGTAATATTTTTAAATTTTTCAGGTTAGATTTTAATTTTAGGGGCAATTATTTAGATAATCCTGATGCTAGAGCTTTCGGAGTTACTGGAGAATTTGGATTTCATTTTTAGTGATATCCAATTGTTATGAAAAGCATTGATGCAATCATTTCAAGTAAATTTATAGATTAATAGAAACAATAATATGAGTGAAAAAGACAACATCACCTTTGATGTATTGATAGAAATACCTAAAGGAAGTCGTAACAAGTATGAATATGACTTTACACTGCATAAAATCCGTTTTGATAGAACCTTATTTTCTTCAATGATGTATCCGGGTGATTACGGTTTTATCCCCGAGACCTTGGCATTGGACAAGGATCCTTTAGATGTTTTGGTATTATGTACTGAACCTACTTTTCCAATGGTAGTAGTCGAAGTTAAACCCATAGGTGTCTTTCATATGACCGATGAAAAAGGTCCTGATGAAAAAATCATTTGTGTGCCAATTTCTGATCCAATTTGGAGTGAGCGAAAGGATATAAGTGATATAAACCCCCATAGATTAAAGGAAATTGAACATTTCTTCCAAGTATATAAAGATCTGGAGAAGAAAAAAGTCGATGTAGGCGGATGGGGAGATGCCAAAGAGGCCGTGGAAATTTATCATAAATGTGTTGAACGCTATGATAAAAGCGAGCATAAGAAAAAAAGAACTTTCACAATATAATCCATAATTTGTGGTCATAAAAAAGCAGGCATTTATTATTAAATGTCTGCTTTTTTTATCTGTTTGATTTTACTACTTTAGCTGCCGTTATAAAAACCTTAAATAACTAAACAAAATGGATTTAATCGTAAAGTTCTTACCTGCTTTTGGTGTTTTGGCACTACTCTTTGTATGGATCAAAAATATCTCGGTTTCGAAGCAGGAAGTTGGTAATGAAAAAATGGCAAATATTGCCAAGCATATTGCAGATGGGGCAATGTCTTTTCTAAAAGCAGAATACAAAATACTATCAATTTTTGTTATTGCCGTAGCTATTCTCCTTTATTTTAAAGGAACAAATGAGACAGGATCCAACGGGATGGTAGCCGTTTCGTTTATCGTGGGCGCCATTTGTTCGGCACTGGCAGGTTTTATTGGAATGCGAGTAGCTACCAAGGCCAATGTGAGAACAACACAAGCTGCTAGAACTTCATTGGGTAAAGCTTTGGAAGTTGCATTTGCCGGTGGATCTGTAATGGGACTAGGTGTTGTAGGTCTAGGTGTTCTAGGGTTGAGCGGTTTATTCATGATATATCAAATGATGTGGCCGGGGGCTGATAATTTATCAATGGTATTGAACGTACTTTCAGGATTTTCCTTAGGTGCTTCATCTATCGCATTATTTGCCCGTGTGGGTGGTGGTATTTATACCAAAGCTGCTGATGTAGGTGCTGATTTAGTTGGTAAAGTAGAAGCTGGAATTCCAGAGGATCATCCTTTGAATCCTGCAACGATTGCAGATAACGTGGGTGATAATGTTGGTGATGTAGCAGGAATGGGAGCCGATTTATTTGAATCATTCGTAGGATCCATTATTGGTACCATGGTGCTGGGAGCATTTATTATTACGCCAGAGTTTGAAGGATTAGGCGCGGTATACCTGCCATTGGTATTGGCCGCAGTTGGTATTATAATGTCAATAATAGGCACATTTTTTGTAAAAGTAAAAGAAGGTGGAAACCCTCAAACTGCCTTGAACATAGGCGAGTTTGGATCTGCAGGACTAATGGTAATAGCCTCATATTTTATAATTCATGCAATGATTCCTGAATCACTTGAAGGTTTGCCAAGCGGGGCAATGGGCATTTTTTGGGCAACTTTGGCTGGTTTAGTTGCTGGCTTGGGTGTTGGTAAAATCACCGAATATTATACGGGAACCGGAACTAAACCTGTAAATTCAATTGTACGCCAATCTGAAACTGGTGCTGCAACAAACATTATTGCAGGTTTGGGAGTAGGTATGATGTCGACTATGATACCAATTTTGTTGATTGCTGCCGCAATTCTAGTATCGCACCATTTTGCGGGACTTTACGGTATTGCAATTGCTGCTGTGGGAATGTTGGCTAATACTGGTATTCAATTGGCTGTTGATGCTTATGGACCAATTTCAGATAACGCAGGTGGAATTGCTGAAATGGCAGAATTACCAAGTGAAGTTCGAGAGCGCACTGATAAATTGGATGCTGTTGGGAATACAACCGCTGCCATCGGAAAAGGATTTGCAATAGCTTCAGCTGCATTGACTGCTTTGGCTTTGTTCTCTGCATTTATGAAAGTAGCGAATGTTACATCTATTGATGTTTCAAGACCTGATATAATGGCCGGATTATTAGTAGGTGGAATGCTTCCTTTCATATTCTCTGCCTTGTCTATGAATGCAGTTGGTCGTGCCGCAATGGCAATGATCGAGGAAGTACGTCGCCAGTTTAGGGATATTCCTCAATTGAAAGATGCTTTGGAAGTCATGAGAGCGGTCGATTCAGATATGTCAAAGGCAACCCCAGAACAGCGTGTAATTTTTGACAAGGCTGACGGATTGGCCGAGTATGATAAATGTGTTGATATTTCCACAAAAGCTTCTATTAGGGAAATGGTATTACCAGGTCTTTTGGCTATTGCCGTTCCTGTTGCCGTTGGTTTTATTGGTGGTGCTGAAATGTTAGGAGGTCTCTTGGCCGGTGTTACCACTTGTGGAGTAATGATGGCTATCTTTCAGTCGAATGCTGGTGGTGCATGGGATAATGCCAAGAAAATGATCGAATCTGACGGAAGAAAAGGTTCAGATGCTCACAAAGCAGCTGTTGTAGGTGATACTGTTGGTGATCCTTTCAAAGATACCTCAGGACCGTCATTGAATATTCTATTAAAATTAATGTCTGTTGTAGCCTTGGTTATTGCACCAAGTATCACATTGTCATCCGATGCCGTAACTGCTTATAATGAACAAAAAGCTAATACTGAAATGGTTGCAGAAGCGGTTCAAAAAGAAGTAAGGGTCGAAATGAAGAAGAATGATGATGGTACAGTTAATGCTACTGTAACTACGACTACAACTGAAAACGGAGAGGAATCAGTGGTAGAAGAAGTTTTCGCTGGAACTGAAGAAGAGGTTAAAGCGAAAGTTGAAGCTTATAAAGGTGATGCAAAGGATTTAAAAATTAAAGTAAAAAAGGTTATAGAGGAAGTTATCGAAGAAGAGGAAAACTAATATGACCGACTTGAAACTTAAGACCCACTATTAAAAGTAGTGGGTTTTTTGTTAAAAGAAATTCAGCGATGATTCTACCGGTAATTCGTAGGGCTTCCCGTCCTTTTCAAAAATACGCGCACTAAGGTTTCCACCTTTTAGCGTTATTTCATTATTTTGAATTCGAATCCAACTTCCTTCCCTTAAACCAATAACCGGGGTAGTATTGAATTCATGAAATTCCTTAATTCGGGTTTCCCTTGTTTCACCTTTATGTTTTGATGAAGGATTAGGGTCTAGATAATGCGGATTTATATTGAAAGGAATAATCCCCAAGGCCTCAAATTTTGGAGGATATACAATTGGCATATCATTAGTGGTCTTTATGTTCAGCCCAGCTATATTGCTTCCAGCACTTGTACCCAAGTAAGGAACTCCGTTGGTAATAACTTCTTTCATTTTGGGAATGAGTCCAAATTGGTATAAAGCATTAATAAGAACAAAGGAATTTCCGCCACCGGTAAAAATCCCTTCCGAATTTTTAATTGCTTCAATTGGATCCCTGAAAGTATGAATGCCTACAATTTTTTTACCAATATTCCTAAATCCTTCTTGAGCTATATCGGTATAGGTATCATGGGAAATACCCGTTGGTCTTGCGTAGGGAATAAATAAAATTTCGTCAGTCTCTTTGTATAATTCCCTAAGTGAATCAAATAGATAATCTAAATAACTTCCTCCAAATACAGTTGATGTGCTTGCTAGTAGACAGTTTGTCATTGAAGATAATTGCTAGAATAATCCATGAATTTCCGCATCAATTTTATTCAGGATTTCACCAAGATCTTCAGGATTATCGACAAAGTCGAGTTTATCAACATCGATTACCAAAAGATTTCCTTTTTCATAACCATGGATCCAAGCTTCATAACGTTCATTCAATCTGCTCAAATAGTCAATTGAAATTGAGTTTTCGTAATCTCGGCCTCTTTTATGAATTTGGTTTACTAAATTGGGAATTGAGCTCCTCAGGTAGATTAGCAAGTCCGGTGGTTGTACCAGGCTTTCCATCAATTCAAAAAGGCTTGAATAATTGGTAAAGTCCCTATTGGTCATTAAACCCATGGCATGTAAATTGGGTGCGAATATATAGGCATCTTCATAGATGGTCCTGTCCTGGATTATATTTTTACCGCTTTCCCTGAATTTTAATACTTGACGATATCTATGATTTAGAAAATAAATCTGAAGATTAAAACTCCATCGCTCCATTTGATTATAAAAATCATCTAAGTATGGATTGTCTACAACATCCTCAAAATGAGCTTCCCATTTATAATGCTTGGCGAGGAGTTTCGTTAAAGTGGTCTTTCCGGCGCCTATGTTTCCTGCAACGGCAATATGCATGCTATTAATATATTTTCGGTTAGGTTATTGCACTATTATTATAGAATGTAGCAATATACAAAGTATATCGAGTACGAGAAAAGATTTAAGATGAAATACACCATATAACATTTTGATTACAAAATTTTTATTTCACGATGAAATATGTATTTTTGCTATCTAAAATCATGAGGAAAGATTTGTCTGATTGCAACCTCGTATACCGATTTTGTCGGTTTAAAAAATGCTAAAGCAGTAACTACTGAATTTCTTCGGTATTTTCGCTTCGATTGCAATCAATTTGATCTTTCCTCCTACAAATTAAGTGAAAATGGCATATTTATTTACCTCAGAATCTGTTAGTGAAGGGCATCCTGACAAAGTGGCCGATCAAATTAGTGATGCTTTATTGGATAGTTTTCTGGCTTTTGATCCAGAAAGTAAAGTGGCCTGCGAGACCTTAGTAACTACAGGACAAGTGGTTTTGGCCGGTGAAGTGAAAAGTCATACCTATTTGGACGTCCAGAATATTGCAAGAAGTATTATCAATAAAATTGGTTATACGAAAGGGGAGTACCAGTTCAGCGGTGATTCATGTGGCGTAATTTCATTGATTCACGAACAGTCCCAAGATATTAATCAAGGTGTAGACAGAGGTTCAAAGGAAGAACAAGGAGCAGGTGATCAAGGAATGATGTTCGGATAC
>JAAETN010000760.1 GCA_024228355.1 Maribacter sp.
ACAAAAGAGTAACAAGGTATATAAGATTGTGTTTGTTGACATACGAAATAAAATAGAGATAGAAAATTTCACTAAAAATCAGTAGCATCCGGTTAGGTTTTTGCGGGTTAAAATTAATGCCCCAAAACTGTCATTCCCGCATGCTTATAGCGGGAATCCAGGTTGAACGAGCCACATGGATACCCGATAAAAGAACTCGGGTATGACAAAACGGTACCCGCAAAAACCTAACCGGATGCTACTGAAATCCAGTGAATATTGCTGAGGAACGAGACATCATACCTTCGTAGACCACACTCCAAAGTATTGCATCCGAAAACATTGTATTCCAGAAACCAGGGCACGTAGCAACGTGCCCCTACAATTTGTTGGAATTTGTTGGTTTTAAAAAAACCTTAATAGGCAGAAATCGTCCCAGGGTAGACCAGCACCAAAGACAATTCTATCCACTATTGATAGGTTTAATTTTTTTTTTAAACGAGGCCGCTTAGGATTCGAGAAAAAATAACTTCCCTATTTATCGCGCTCAGGTTTAGGTCATATTTGGTCGATCTGATCGAGCTGGACCGCAGGCGTAGCCTAAGCTACACTGAGGATTCAGTG
>JAAETN010000761.1 GCA_024228355.1 Maribacter sp.
AGGTAAATTTGAAATAGATGGAGTCGCTTACGAGTTGGCCCAAAATAATAATGGAAATCATCTTCATGGTGGAGAAAAAGGATTTGAATCAGTTGTTTGGGATGTTGATTCCGTCTCTCAAAGTTTTATTCGTTTTAAAAGGACCTCCCCTGATATGGAGGAAGGCTATCCAGGCAACTTAAAAGTCACTGTGGAATATTCCCTGACCGATAATAATGAATTACGTATTGAATACTATGCTTCAACGGATAATAAAACATATTTGAATCTTACACATCATTCTTTTTTTAACTTAAAAGGTGAGGGTAAAGGCACTGTCAATGACCACATTATGCAAATAAACGCGTCAAGTATTACGGCTGTAGACGAAGGCCTGATCCCTACTGGAGAATTTATGCCAGTAGCGGACACCCCTTTTGATTTCAACGTCCCAAAAACCATACAATCAGGTTTGGATGGAGAACATGAACAATTAACCATAGGGAAAGGTTTTGATCATAATTTTGTTTTGGATAAAAACTTGAAAAATGAAGAAGGCCTTTATGTCGCTGCAAAAGTAAAAGAGCCAAAAAGTGGTCGGGTTATGGAAGTATTTACCAACGAACCAGGAGTTCAATTTTATGGTGGGAATTTCTTGGATGGAAAAACTATGGGTAAAAAAGGCGGGGTATATGATCGCAGAGGAGCTCTTTGTTTGGAAACACAACATTTTCCAGATTCTCCGAATAAAAAGAACTTCCCCTCAACCCTCTTAGAGCCAGGGGAAGTATATAATTCAATTTGTGTTTATAAATTTTCGGTGGAATAAATTGTCATTCATTTAACAAACCATCAGTTATTAGGGGTATTTTGAAATGCTCCAATTCTGGAGGAGTTCTTTCTTGATCAAATATTTTAGCAGCTTTTTCCAATATTTCAGAATGTTCATTGGCAACATTGGTAGTTTCTGTTGGATCATCCTTTAAATTGTACAACTCAATGGTGGCTACCTTCTTTTCATCTTTCAGGTTTTGTCGAATAACTTTCCAATCTCCCATTCTTATTGCCACTTGACCGCCGTAACTTGGGAATTCCCAATACATGAATTCGTGTTCTTTCTGATCTTTCTCAGCAAGTAAGGTGGGCAGCATGCTTAGCCCATCTGAACCTTCCGTTAATTCATAACCAGCAACTTCCCCAAAAGTGGCCAACATATCATAATGCGCTGAAATAAGATCACTTTTACTCCCTGGTTTTATTTTACCAGGCCATGAAGCAATCATTGGTACGCGAATTCCACCCTCATACAAATAACCTTTACCACGACCATATTCGCCTTCGAAGGGTTTTGCACTTTCAAAAAATTTAGGATCTGCCCCTCCTGCATATGATGGGCCATTATCTGAAGTAAAAACAATCAATGTATTATCGTATATACCCTCATCCTTTAATTGTTGTATAAGTTTGCCTATGTTCTCATCTAAATAAGAAACCATTGCTGCATAAGCTGCTCTGGGGTTTTGATGGGGAAAATATCCCATTTGGCCCAAATATGGGTCTTCCTGCCCAAATTTTTCTTTATAGTGCTCAAGCCATTTGTTATCAGCTTGTAATGCAACATGCGGAATTGGTGTTGCCCAATACAGGAAAAAAGGTTTCTCTTTGTTATTGTCGACAAAATTGGTCAACTCATTAAACATTAAATCTGGGGAATAATCGTTCAATGTAAAAGGTGCATAATTTTTTGGGTCACTGGGATCGGCTCCTTTTATCAATTTAGTATTTGGCGCTACTGTATCATTTGCCAAATGTACCCTATTACGATTTTTATAAAGGAACAAAGGATAATAGGTATGTGCCTGTCTTTGGCAATTATAACCATAGAAAAAATCGAATCCCATTTCATTTGGAATTGATTGTGTATGAGGTGCCCCAAGGCCCCATTTACCTACTAATCCCGTTGTATAACCTACATCTTGTAATCTTTTGGCCATTGTGATGGTATTGGATGGCATTGGTCCTTGCCCCTCCAAGGTTGAATCCTTGGCCATGGCACGATAATCCCATACATTACCTCTTTCCTTCCATTCAGAATTACTACGAATGTATGCATTACCCGCATGTTTTCCGGTCATTAACATATACCTAGCAGGAGCACAAACAGGAGCACTTGAATAATGTTGGGTGAATAACATCCCGTTTTTGGCCAAGGCGTCGATATTAGGTGTTTCGATCTTTTCTTGGCCATAGGCCCCAACTTCGGTATAACCTAAATCATCGGCCAGTATATAAATTATATTGGGCTTTTTAACTTGGGTTGTTTCTGATTCCTCTTGTGCTTTATCCTTACAGGATAAAACAATTGTCCCTACCAGAAGTAGGGACAATAACTGTTTATTTACATTCATATTTCAATAGATCGAATTCTTACATCACAACGGATTTTCCAGGAGTTGGAATTTTATACCATCCTTCAGCATTTGGTTGTACAGGTGCTGGAGAATCCCAAGTCAATCCGTCTGGCACTAATACCAA
>JAAETN010000762.1 GCA_024228355.1 Maribacter sp.
CCTTGGTCAACTGTTTCATATTCAACTAATTTTTTAGTTCATTGATAAACCAAATATAACTAATTATTTAGTTTAAACTAATTATTTAGTTGAATAATTTTTGACATGCTATTATTTATCACTTGATGTGTAACAAATACAACTTATCTTCGTCATACCAAAAAAAGGATTTTATGGATATTGCTTTGCTCCTTATCGGGTTTATATTTATGTTAATAGGAATACTAGGCAGCTTTTTGCCCGTTTTACCCGGTCCAACTATTAGCTGGATTGGGCTTTTGCTCTTATACCTAACCAAAGTAATACCAAATGATTGGTGGTTTTTGGGAATAACCTTGGCTATTGCACTAATCGTGTTTATGTTGGATTATGTTATTCCTGCTGTGGGAACCAAGAAATTCGGTGGAACCAAAGCCGGAATGTTCGGTACTATGATCGGGTTATTGGTAGCTCTCTTTTTTCCAATCTTAGGACCTTTCGGAATCATTATTTGGCCCTTTGTCGGGGCGTTGGTTGGCGAACTCATGAACAAGGCTGATAAAAAAACCGCCACCAAGGCCGCATTTGGTTCTTTTATCGGATTTTTGACCGGGACTTTTCTAAAGTTCGTGGTCACGATCGTTTATTTAGGGCTTTTTATCTCTAAGGCCTGGGAATGTAAAGGGGATTTGTTTCCATATTTTAACTAACCCATCAAACCTACCGGCCGTAAGGCAAATGCGCCCAGAATGACATTAATGAGGGATGGTTTGCCTTTATTTTTTTAATAGCAGATCAATACAGTGCTGCAAAGCAGGCTTCCGGTTATCCGATTTCCACATCACAGATAGTACTGCCCTTTGTGGAATTTTCTTGATTTCTATGAACTTAACATCCATTTGAAATCCATATTGCAAGGATGTTGGCACAATAGCCAATCCCAAATTATTCTCCACCAATTTAAATATGGTCTGTGCATGTACTGATTTGTGTGAGATTTTTGGGGTAAAACCCTCATCCTCACAAATACTCATTACCGTATCATAATACAACGGACTATAATCCTGGGAAAAAAGTATAAAACTCTCTTCTGCTAGCTGATGCAACCCCCTGAATGAGATTGAATTCAATTTGTGGTCTTTGGGCAGAACAACAGAAAAGGTGTCTTCGAAAACGGGCTGTAGTTTTATGCCACTAGGTACGCGGGCCAATCGTACAAAACCAAGGTCAAGTTTATCACTCATTACGGCGTTTACTTGCGCATTGTTTGAAAGCTCCTCTAAATTCGTCTTTATTCCAGCATATTCGTTCTTAAGTTTAATAAGTAGCTCTGGGATTACATTTTGCATGGCTGAACCTAAGAATCCAATACGAATTTC
>JAAETN010000763.1 GCA_024228355.1 Maribacter sp.
AGGTAAATTTACTACTGATATCTATCAACAGTTACGTAGGACTTTTGGCCCGAGGGTTATAGAAAATCCCGGTGGTTTTGCCGGTCTGTTTTCATTAAATTACGATTCAAAGTTGTTCTCCAAAAATTACAAACATCCCGTGTTGGTGGCATCTACAGATGGTGTTGGGACGAAATTGAAAATTGCCTTTATGATGGATCGGCACGACACGATAGGAATAGATTTAGTAGCAATGTGTGTTAACGATATCTTGGTGATGGGGGCTGAACCTGTATTTTTTTTAGATTATATGGCCAGCAGCCGAATGGTCCCCGGGAAAATGAAGGAGGTTCTGCACGGTATTGCAAACGGGTGTTGTGAAGCGGATTGCGCTCTCCTGGGAGGGGAAACCCCGGAGATGCCGGGCTTTTATCATGATGGTGAATATGATCTAGCCGGATTTGCAGTAGGTATTGTAGAAAGAAAAAAGATAATAAACGGGAAGGGCATAAGCGCAGGCGATGTTGTTATTGGCCTTAAATCAAGCGGGCTTCATAGTAACGGTTTTTCATTGGTGCGTAAGGTTATATTTGAAAAAGCTAAACTGGATGTAAAAAGTCAGATTAAATCGATAGACGGGACTATTGGTGATGAACTTCTTAAGCCGACCAAAATATATGTTAAGCCGATAAGGGACCTCTTACGTCATTATCGATTCAAAAAAGTTATTAAGGGGATGGCTCATATTACAGGGGGTGGATTGGTCGAGAATATTCCCAGAGTTTTAC
>JAAETN010000764.1 GCA_024228355.1 Maribacter sp.
ACAAAAGAAAAAATTCAAAAACGGATAATGTTATACCCTGAAGGCTTTATAATTGCCGAATCAGAAAAAAAAATCGTAGGGCTTATTAATAGTGCGGCAACGGACAAAGAAGATATAACAGATGAAGAGTTTAAGGATATGGTGGGTCACACAAAGGACGGTAGAAACATAGTCATTTTCTCACTGGCTGTTTTACCTGAATACCAAGGAAACGGTATTTCAAAAAAATTGATGTCAAGGTTTATTAAAACGTCAAAAGAGCTGAAGAAAGAGAAGATCCTGCTAATCTGCAAGACCGAGTTCCTACCATATTACCAAAACTATGGCTTCATTTACGACGGAAAATCAAATTCCAAACATGGTGGTTTCCAATGGCACGAAATGTATCTGCCGCTTAAAGCCAAATAGGAGTTCAAAAAAAAGGGAGAAGCAGAAAACCGTAGGTTTTAAAATCAGTTTTTCGTTTTCTCAAGGCGAGCAGCAAGCATTCCTGCCAGCAACCCAAATAAGTGACCTTCCCATGAAATCCGTGAAGATATCGGCAACAAACCCCAAATAATACCTCCGTAAAGAGAAACGGTTAAGAAAGCCAGGGCAATCGATTTAAAACTGCGATCATACCAGGCACGCAAAACCAGAAAACCGAAGTAACCAAAAATCAAGCC
>JAAETN010000765.1 GCA_024228355.1 Maribacter sp.
CACGGACATGAGAGCCCCCGGCTTTTGAGTGTGCCGGTTATGTAACGCTGTCCCCGGGCTATACGACGGCAGGAACGGAAGATTGCAAAAAAATTTCATTTTGCATTTGCAGCCAAAAATATGGTTTATACGCCAGGCATTACAGTAGCCGGGGCGGATTTTACTTTTTTATAGCCTACATTATTTACGGGTCTAGCACTGTTCTGCGCGAAATTAAGGGCTGCTCTGATATGTTTTAATGGAATGACAGCTTAACATAATTTTTTTTTGCAAAATCGTGTTTTAAGAGTTCATACTGTAATGTCTCGTGTATAAGCGCATGGGCTTATAGAAAATTTAGTGAACGATTTGTGTGTCTCATATTCGAGACGCACTTATACATGGAACATCTTGCAAAATTTAAAGTCTTTCTTAATTACCTGACAAGTGATTTGATGAATAACATTGTCGATATTCAGTTATTCGAAAAAATTCCATATTTGGGCATTTTCAGTGGAAAAATATTTAGCTCAGGTGTCTATTTTGACACATTTTCTAAGGCTCTACATTATCTGATAAGCCTTATTTCGATTCGTTTTTTCGACAGAGAGTTATTCAAAAGAATTCCATACTTGGGCATTATCAGTGGGAAGAATATTTAGCCTAACGCCGATTTTGGCACATCTTAGGGCTCTATACATTACCTGATAAGCCTTATTACGATTCATATACCCTATTTAGAGTTATTCAAAAAAATTCCATATTTGGATATATTCATTTGACCAATTTTGAAATCAACATACATGGTTTCAAGCGGCTTGGACTCTATACATTAGCTGATAAGCCTTATTACGATTCATATACCCAATACAGAGTTATTAAAAAAAAATACCATATTTGGATATATTTATTTGACCATTTTTTAAATCAACATACATAGTTCCAAACTGTTCAGGAACCCTACAAATCTTCGTAAGTAGTTTGTCGATTAATCTTCTTTACTTAAAGTTATTAGGTGTTGCCACGGACATTTTCCCCCACGTTAATTTACGTCCCAACTGGTATACTTAGGCCCACCGGTCTGACGACCGGGGGCAATTACGAGGACGTCTGGTGGAGAGTAAAAGTGAGGAATAAGTGTTGCATTTACGGGCTTCTCCTTCGACGACATCGTTCAGTTCATCAAACCGAATTCGGAAGTAAGAAAATGGCAGTCGCCGCTCAGTCGTCAGATGAGAATTATTATTTCACAAGTTTCGCTCTGGGATTTCCGACTTTCCGACGGTTCAGTTTGGAATGCTCAGAAGTTACGATGCTACCGCCCTGCTTATTCACGG
>JAAETN010000766.1 GCA_024228355.1 Maribacter sp.
CACAATATTTTACCTACACGGTAGTGAATTAAACGTAGAGAACGGTAATCGAATGCTACGACATTTATATTTTCGGTGGGAATCAAGAATTATACTCAATACAGTCGTAAAACTGGACAATTGGACTTTTCCCTTTAGCATTTACTTTTTGATACAATTGAACACTATTCTATTGGTAACTCTGGATACTCAGTTCAATGGAGGAAAGATGAAAGTTTTTAAATTATTATTTATTGTCACTCTATTTTTGGGAATAATTTCCTACAGTTTTTTGGGAAATAATTCTTTAAGTCCTGTGGACAAGGTATTCCCAACTTTGGATGCTAATAACTCAAGATGGTTTTTCTTCAATTCCGCTTCACGTCCATTTGGGATGGTAAATTTGAGTCCCGATACAGAACTTGATGGTGCATGGGGAAGTGGGTATAAATATGACGAAGATACTATTAAAGGTTTTAGTCACATTCATGGATGGCAAATATCAGGTGTTTCTGTTTTGCCGGTGATTTTGGAAGATTCCAACACAGATTATTTTACGGACTATTATTCAAATTTCAGTCACGATGATGAAGTTGTTGAAGTTGGTTATCATAAATTGGAATTGAATCGCTACAAGATCCAGGCAGAATTAACTTCTACTTGCCGGGTTGGGTTCCATCAGTACCATTATCCTGAATCACAAAATGCAGCTGTAGTATTTAAGCTAGAGGGTATGCTTGGTCCTTGTGAAATTAAGAACGGTAGTCTTAAAATGATTGATAGTGTTACTATTTCTGGGCAAATGGTTGACGCTCCAACAATGAGAAGACCTAAAGATTTCGAAGTGTTTTTTGTCGCTAAATTTAATAGTGAAATTAAAGAAGTTCAAAAAAGCGAACATTCAAAAAATATGATTATCGATTTTGGTGACCTATTGGGCGAGCCACTAAAAATGAAGGTGGCTATATCATATACTTCAATTACTAATGCAGTAACCAATCTGGAAACTGAATTAAACTATTGGGATTTCGACAAAGTAGTTTCTGAATCGAAAAAAGAATGGAATTCAATGTTAGGGAGAATTGAGATTGAAGGTGGTAGTGATGAGGCTCAAAGCAGATTTTATACAGATCTATGGCATGCGTTACAAGGACGAAGAATTATCAGCGACATAAATGGTGCTTATCCTGACAATACCGGAGATTCATTGCGTATTGGTCAGCTGCCGCTGGATGAAAACGGAGAACCAAAATTTAATCATCATAACTCTGATTCATTTTGGGGCGCACAGTGGACCTTAAACACACTCTGGGGTTTAGCCTATCCTGATATTTATGAAGAGTTTGTTCATAGTCTCTTAACATATTATGAAGATGGTGGCTTAATTCCAAGAGGGCCTTCGGGTGGAAATTACACACATGTTATGACTGGTGCAAGTTCTACTCCATTTATAGTTAGTGCTTATCAAAAAGGAATAATTGATGATGATATTGAATTGATATACGAAGCATTGAAGAAAAACCATATGCCTGGTGGTATGATGGGACATGCTGGTTATGAACACAACTCTTCTGTTGGAGGGGGAATTGAATATTATATTAGTGATGGATATGTTCCTTATCCTTTGCCCGATGCTGAGATTGGATTGCATCGGGATGGAGCTGGGATGACTCTGGAATATTCTTATCAGGATTGGACACTTGCCCAATTAGCTAAAGAATTAGGAAATAAAAAAGATTATGATTATTTAATTGAACGATCAGAAAATTATAAAAATCTTTATGATTCTGAGGAGGGATGGTTTAGACCGAAAGACGAAAATGGTAACTGGCGAGATCCATATGATCCATATGAGTACAGAAGTGGATTTGTTGAGGCAAATGGTGCTCAATTTTCATGGTTTGTTCCTCACAATTTAAGTGGATTATCTGAATTGCTCGGAGGAAATGAGAAAGCTGTAGAAAAATTAAATCAACAGTTTTTAGAGGCTGAAAAGCTTGGATTAACCTCTGGTACTTCTCATGCTGCTGAACTTCATCCTGAATATAGACGAATTCCAGTAAACTATGGTAATCAACCATCAATGCAAACAGCCTTTATCTTTAATCAACTTGGAAGACCCGATTTAACTCAATATTGGTCAAGAAAAGTTTCCCTAGAAGTTCACTCTAAACTCACTGAAGAATTTGGTTACAACGGAGATGAAGACCAGGGGCTTATGGGATCTCTAGCCGTTTTAATGAAAATTGGTCTTTTTCAGATGAATGGAGGAACCGAATCGAACCCAGCTTATGAAATCGGAAGTCCGGTTTTTGACAAAGTGAAAATTCATTTGCATCCTGACTATTATGAAGGTGAAAGTTTTACTATTAGAACTATCGATAACAATTCAGATAATGTATACATCAAAAGTTCCACTTTCAATCA
>JAAETN010000767.1 GCA_024228355.1 Maribacter sp.
ACAACGGCAGCTTCTGGCAAATGGCATAGTGGCATGCAACCACCATACCACCCAAATGCAAGAGGTTTTGACGATTATTACGGGTTTACATCGGGCCATTGGGGAAATTATTTTAACCCTATGTTAGAACACAATGGCGCCATTGTTAAGGGAGAAGGTTTTCTAGTGGATGACCTTACCAATAGGGGTATTGATTTTATTACTAAAAACCAGAATCAGCCCTTCTTTCTTTACCTGCCTTATAACACGCCGCATAGTCCCATGCAGGTACCTGATGAGTTTTGGGATAAATTCAAGGACAAAACCCTTGATATGAAGTATCAAGGTCAAGAACAAGAATCTGAAAACTTTACCAAAGCCGCTCTCGCAATGGTCGAGAATATTGATTTTAATGTGGGAAGGCTAACCGATAAACTTAAGCAGTTGGGCCTTTCGGAAAACACGATTATCTTATACCTCTCGGACAATGGACCCAATGGGTGGCGATGGAATGGCGGGATGAGAGGTAGAAAAGGATCCACAGATGAAGGTGGCGTACGTACCCCTTTTTTCATACAATGGAAAAACAACATTCCCAAAGGCAAAACAGTTGCTTCAATAGCCGGTGCAATAGATATCTTACCTACACTTGCTAGCTTGGCAGGGATTGAACCTCAAACCGAAAATCCAATTGACGGTAAAGATTTAAAAGCTCTTTTGATGGAGGAAAACCCGAATTGGGAACCACGGCATATAATTAACCATTGGCGAGGCAAAACAAGCATACGCACTGATAATTATCGTTTGGATCATGAAAATCAGTTGTATGATATGCAAAAAGATTTAGGACAAACCAAAGATATTTCGAAAGAGGCAACAGCGATTTTCGATTCTTTAGTGCATATCAAAAACTTATGGCAATCAACACTCCTGGAAAACAACAATCAGGGAGCGGAAAGACCTATTACATTAGGGCACCCTGATTTTGAATACACCCAGATCCCTGCTCGTGACGGCATTCCTAATGGCAACATAAAACGAAGTAATCGACACCCAAACAATACTTTTTTTATGAATTGGAAAAGAGCAATGGATTCCATCACTTGGGATGTGGAGGTCTTGGCCGATGGGGAGTTTGAGGTTGAACTGTATTATACCTGCCCAAAGGAAAGTTTGGGAACTGTCCTGGAATTGAGTTTGGGTGAAAGCAGATTGTCCACAAAAATCACCAAGTCCCATGACCCACCATTGACAGGTATGGAGAATGACCGTGACCCTAGAATAGAATCTTATATCAAGGATTTTATTCCTATGGAATTTGGTAAGATCAAATTAAAAAAAGGAAAAGGTCAATTAACATTAAAGGCACCATCTATCAATGGAAATCAGGCACCCGACGTGCGGTTATTAATGTTCAAACGAATAAGTGGACCCAAATCATAAGATTGTCCCCTTGAGGGGACAATTCTTAATAACAATTTTTTATTTCTATCAATAAAAAAAACACCCCTAATGAGCTACGCTCGCAACCTTCAAAACAAATATATTTTGTTTCTCGTCTGTCTTCAAGGGGATAATCCCTCATGACAATATTAAATATAGACTTCAAAAGCAATTGGTCAGAATAGCTTTGTGCTAATAATTCATTAGAATTTCACTATCCAAAAAACCAATACGCTCAGCCTTAGCTTCAAATTTAGTGGCTAACGGTAACGGGGTATTATAAATATTCCAAGTAGTATCCTTGGGATGTTTCCATAGTATCGTAGCATCCGATTTCTTCGAAATAAGCCGAATCCCTGATTCGTTTTCTTCCATTTCCAAAGGAGGTAAATTAGGTTGCTTGCCATCAGGGAGCCATTTAGCAATTAAATCATTTTCTGGATATTGTCCTAAATCGTTGGTCTCAACTATCCATTCCTTCAATACTTTTCTTAGATGAATCAAAGTATCTTGAAACTGAGGTATGTTTGCCAGATTATTTAATTCATAGGGGTCATTTTGCAAATCATATAGTTCCTCTTCAGGTTTAGAGGGATGCAACCACAGGGATTGTTTCTCATTCAATTTACCAGCCTCGTACAAACGCCTTAATTCTCGCATCATGGGCATCTGCTGACGATATGAAACTGGAAGTGCATGACTTTTTAAGCTATCAAAACACCTAATATACTTGTAACGCTTTGAACGTACCGCGCGAAGTTTATCATATATAGCATCAAAACGATCGGCTGAGTGAAAAGTATATTCCGATTTCTTTTGAGCTTCAAACTCACCAAACTGCGCTATGCCTTGCATCACTTTGGGTGGCTCAAAGCCCACCAGGGAAAGTACCGTAGGGGCAAAGTCTATAAAACTTATAAAACGATCATCATTACTTCCAGCACCTTCAGAATTCGGAAATTTTATCACTAAAGGGACTTTGATACCTGTCTCATACAATGCCCGCTTATGTCTGGGAAAAGGTCCTCCATGATCCCCGTAAAAGAATATAATGCTATCCTCATAAAGTCCATCTTCCTTTAATTGGGCTATTACTTCGGCAATCTGATCATCCAAGCGTTTTAGATTGCTATAATTAACGGCAAGATCATGACGTATCACCTCATTGTCAGGGAAATAAGGCGGCACTTGTACTGATTCTGGCTTAACGAAAACCGAGTCCTTTCCACGCTGCCATATTTGGGATTCATGGCAAACGCCAAAATTAAAAACAGCGAAAAAAGGTTGATCCTCTTTTCTTTTTCTCCAATGACGGTCCTTACTACTTTCATCCCAAGCACCCTCGGTCTTTTCAAAATTATAATCCTCTTTAGGTCCATTTACACAATAGTACCCTTCTTTCCGCAGATATTCGGTGAACATTTTAACGCCTTCTGGTACAATGGGCGAATAACTAGGTAAGTCAAGGGTCTCATAGGGTTTATTATCCGTTCCACGCCAAGGAGCATGCGTTCGCATGTTATGGGTGCCTAAAGTTGTAGGATACATTCCCGTAATCAAAGCACTTCTAGCCGGTGCACAAACAGGCACAGGAGAATAGGCATTGTTGAAAACGACACCATCTTTTGCCAAAGTCTCCATGCTTGGTAATGAAATGGTACTATCGCCATACATCGGAAAGAAATTCGGGGATTGATCTTCGGCAACAAGCCAGATTATATTCGGAGATTTGTTCTCAATTTTACCATTCATCCTAGGGTTACAGGAACCCAGGCCTATAAAAATTAGGCATAGTGATGCAATTTTAAGAAAACGAAGGGAGTATATCATTTTATTCCATTAAGGAATTTCAGGCTTTGAGGTACTTGTTCCATTACTCTTGAACATTCATCTTCTATGAACATGTATTCCACACCGAGCTCCATTCCTCTTTTAACAATTCCTTCAATATCTACTTGTCCCGTACCTAAAACTACATTTGTTTCAACATCTTCATGACCGGTATTATTACCTACCACGCCTTTTTCCATATCCTTTAGGTGAAATAATACGAATTTATCGGGATATTTATTAAGTAGGGCCATAGGATCAGCCCCGCCATGCTGTACCCAATAAACATCCATCTCAAAAGCGAAATACTCGGCGTTATCGGCCATATAATCGAACAAAGTATCATTTTTGTATGGTCTAAATTCATATCCATGGGCATGATAGGCCAACGTAATACCTGCATCTTTCAATAACTTTCCGGCTTTATTGAAGACAGCAACTGCTTCCTTTACATTTTCAATATCGAACTTATTGCCTTTATGGGGAATCCATGCACACATAACATATTTCGCACTGAATTGTTTTGCATTTTCCAGAACCTTTTTAGGATTGTCGCGAAGTTCTTCGAAAGAGGCTCCCACACTAACAACATCTAAATTATATTGCGTTAGTAAAGCATCAAATTCCTCAAAGGAAAGGCCATAGGTTCCACCTCCCTCCAAATTGGACAAACCCCAATCACTAATGGTTTTCAAGGAGCCTGATACATCTTTTTTGAATTGGTTTCGAAGGCTGTACAGTTGAATGCCAAATTCCTGGGCATTCATTTGCTGTATGCATGATTGAAAAAAGATTAGGGCTATAACAGTCCCTATTATTTTTTTGAATATTTTCATTTTACATAATTTAATTAAGTCAATAGATTTCCTTTTTCATCCCATTCGGCGATAATTCCCCTTTTACTTTGGTCTACACATTTTGCAATCCATTCCGGATCATAGGATACGCCATGTTGCTCAAGTACATCTTCTGGCACCCCATCCCAAACATTAGGCATATTGCCCTTATAACCTAAATCTTCAATTCCCACTTTCGAAGTATAATAACCGGTAACAGTTAGTCCTCGCATCATATGGAAGAACTGTATTTCCAAAGGTTGTTTCTCTAAAGGCACTTCTACATCATGAAAGGCAATGGTATCCAAAATCTGTTTTTGTTGCTCTAAAGAGGCGGATTTAAATTCCATATCAAACTCAGTATTACATCTGTGATCCAGCCACATGAGTCCTCCAAGTAGTGTCATCTGCATTTCTGGAAAATCCTTGCCAATAAATTCGATAAACTCAGGAACCTCAGCTTCTATCGGCCCGCCATACGGTTCTTTCGGGGGTAATATGATCGTATTCAATACCGCTATGGTCTCCATTTCATGGACATTGAACAACTGTTCGGCATTCAATTTCTCTATGAGTTCCAATTCCTCTGGTGTTCTTCCAAAGAATTTTTCCGCTCCTGTTGCAATGTTTTCCTCTACAGTTTTCTCTCCTTCTATATTACAGCCATTAAATACCAAACCGGTAGTGACCGCTCCAGCACCAAGAATAATTGCCTGTAAACTTTTTCTTCTATCCATCCTTTTAATGTTATGTAAAGCCTGTTTTAGCCGGCCCAAGCCTTTTTCTTTTCTACCAGTCCTATGTTAACAAATGATTCCGTAGCTGTAGCTATGCAATGATTTTTTGCCTTGACCTGACAAAAAACAATTGCCACTTAACCGACACAACAGACTTTACATAACACTAGATGTTTTGTTGTTTCAATTGTTCAATAATATAATCAGATGCCCTCCAAGAAAGCGCTAAAATGGTCCAAGTACAATTTTTATCTGCTTGTGATACAAATGGTCCGGCATCAACGATAAATACATTATCAACATCATGCAATTGCTGGTACTTATTGGTAACGGATGTCTTGCGGTCATCACCCATTCTTGTCGTACCGACTTCATGGATAATCGCACCAGGGACCAAAAGTCCGTAATCTTCCTCTTTGGTAGATTTTGGCCCCAAAAGTTCTCCACCCATGTTGTGGATTATTTCCTCAAAGGTATCCTGCATGTGTTTGGCCTGATTGCGCTCAAAATCAGACCATTTATAGTTGAACCGAAGCACGGGTATACCGAATTCATCAACCGTGGTGGGGTCTATTTCACAATAGTTGTCCTTTCTTGCAATCGACTCTCCGCGACCACTAAAGCCAACCACTGACCCGTAATATTTCTTTACATCATCTCTAAGTTGGTCGCCATAGCCCCCGACTTTTAATCCAAAGAATTTATTGAAATCATTTGGGTTTATACCAAAACCGTAACTTGGCATTTCCATCCCTCCCCAAACCTCAATATGATAACCCCGAGGAAAATCAAGCTTTGAGTTATCGCCCCACCATGGAGAATATACATGCATTCCCCCGACACCATCCTCATTGTAGGATGTTTTTCTATTCATTAAATCAGGTACAAACCCAGCACTCCCGGCTCCGGTCGAATCATGAAGGTATTTGCCTATATGATCGCTACTATTCCCTAAACCATTTGGATGCTGTTTGCTCTTGGAATTCAACAGTATTCTAGCTGAACTACAGGCCGAAGCCGCAAGAACAACAATCTTGGCCTTTAATTTATATTCCTTGCGGTCATCCTTGCTTATATATGAAACACCAGTGGCTTTACCTTCATCATTGGTAGTTACTTCCCGTACTACTGAGTTAACAAAAATCTTTACGCGGCCGCCGTTATTCTGTGCTGGGAAAATAAGGCATGAGCCTGAAGAAAAATCGGCGTATACTTGACATGACCTTCCACATTGCCCGCAATAAAAACAAGTACCACGGTCATTGTTTAATTTCTTTGTCAACATAGACATTCTACTGGGAATGACGGGAATACCCGATTTCTTAGCGCCATTGATATAAAACAATTCATGCAACCTTGGTTTTGGCGGTGGAAGAAAAAATCCATCTGGATCATTGGGTAATCCCTCCTTAGTACCGAAAACTCCGATTAACTTATCAACTTTGTCGTAATAGGGTTTTACATCTTCATAACCAATCGGCCAATTGTCGCCATGGCCATCAACATCTTTATGCTTAAAATCTTTTGGTCCAAATCGCAGTGAAATACGTCCCCAATGGTTGGTTCTACCGCCGAGCATATGTGACCTAAACCAATCAAACTTTGTGCCCTCAGTATGGGTGTAGGGTTCCCCCTCTATTTCCCATCCGCCATAGGCCATATCCCATTCGCCAAAAGCACGAGTGGTCGCGGCACCTCGCCTCGGTGATTCATAGGGCCATTTAAACTGGGTCATCTGCTCTGGATTCCTAGGGTCAAAGAAAGGTCCAGCTTCAACTACGGCCACATTTAAACCGGCATCTGCCAGTTGTTTGGTTGCCATTCCCCCACCTGCTCCTGATCCAACTATGATGACGTCGTATAATTCTGATGATTCTTTTATTTGCATAAATAGTTTTTAGCTAATTCCCCAAGTTAAAAATTTAATATTTCATATCTGCCGTTTTTTGACATTCTGACTTAGTTCTCTCAGGATTTGAAACAAAACAATCATGATTTGACAAAATAGAACCAGTTTAAACTCCCTATGAATAATGCACTTTTAGTCCTCATCCGAAGATAATTGACATAATGAACAATCAAGCTTACCATATTAAAAGCTAAGGCCATTGATACAAAAAATGGAACGTGGTTTTTTTGGTAAATTCGAATGGTGAACCTTATATTTCAGAAGATAAAGTTGGGCCTTGGAAATGTCCTTACCACAACGGTAGGGCCCTGATCGAAATAATTTCAATGTTGAAAATTTAGGCGCCAATTTGATAATTTACCAAATTAGGCGATCACCCCTTTTAGAGTACCCTTTTTATTCCCGAGAAATCATTTCTGTATTGGGTTGGAGTTCGTTTTTTATTCTTTTTAAAAACCCTATTGAAATTAGCAATACTATTGAATCCACAAATAAACGCGATTTCAGAAATTCCCAAATCCCTTTCAATCAAAAATTTTGAGGCATAGCCAATCCTAACCTCATTCAGGTAATCAACAAATGTCTTTCCTGTTCTTCTCTTTATGAATCGATTAAATGAAACATTGCTCAAATTAACTAGTTCAGCGGCTTCTTTTAAGGTTATTTTCTTCGAATAGTTCTTTTGTACAAATTCGTAAAGAGCCTTGATTTTATTGCTGCTTTCAAAGTTTATTGGCTGAACACTCAATGTTGACAAAAGCCGTTGGTTTCTAGAAATAGATAAATCGTATAGAATAGAAAAAATTTCCATGAAATTATCCATTCCCCCCATTTTGGGTACTTTCAAAATTCTATCTTTTAATGCCATGGAGGTTTCCTTGGAAAACAGAATTCCATGCGCTGACCTATCAAACATTTCCTTAATAGGTCGCATAACACTTCGATGTAAGAATGAATCATCAAATAAATCATTATGAAACTGTATGGTCACTTCCCGAATTTCCTTATTCTCGCACTCGTGCTGCTCCCATACATGATATAAATTAGGCCCTACTAGAACTAGGTCAATATCATCAATAATTTCCATACTATCACCAATCGTTCTGCGGACATTTTTCCCGTTCAACACAAAATTGAGTTCCATTTCTGGGTGGTAATGAATAGGGTAATCAAAATATTCTTTGGTACGATCCTCTACTAAAAAACTATCCTCTGGGGACAAAGTAACAATTTCACGATGTATTTTCTTAAGGATATCCACTGGGATTATTTGATTTTGAAATTATTTATCATATACATGACAAAATACTACCATAACAATATTAGTAAATTCGATAGATTTGATAATACCATTCGTTAATTATGTCTAGATTATGAGGAATAATTAAATTTTAGCGACGAAATTTTCAATTATTCCCAATAAAATATTCCAGCTATATGCTTAATTGTTTATTCAAGTACAATTAGAGTCGGAAAATTAAATTAATTATTGTGTTAGTTTATTTGTTTATTTACAGCACCTCATCTTAAAAATTGAGGTGCTGTTTGTTTTTAAGCCATCTTATTCAGCTCGCGTGCACTGCCCAAGTTAATATATTATGGTCACTGTTATAATTATACAATGTTTCAATATCTTTAAGCAATTGTTCTTATACTGATGTTATGGAATCCAAGAATTTCTTTATTAATCGCCGAAATTTCTTAAAAGGAGCAAGCGCCTCCTTAATACTATCTTCATTTGGTGCATATGGTTTTGAATTGATGCATTCTGAAAAGCCGATTCGCGTGGGTCTGATTGGTACTGGCTGGTACGGGAAGAGCGATTTGTTCCGTTTGATCCAGGTTGCAAATATCAATGTCATCTCTATATGCGATGTTGATCAGCATTTGTTATTCGAAGCTGCAGCCTTGATAAGTCTTAGACAACGATCTGGTGATAAACCTAGAACCTATTCGGACTATCGAGAAATGCTGGCTGAAAAGGATTTGGATATTGTCTTGATTGGTAGTCCGGACCACTGGCATGCCTTACAAGGTATCGAGGCCATAAAATCCGGGGCTCATGTTTATTTGCAAAAACCCATAAGTGTTGATGTCATTGAGGGAGAAGCTTTGGTTGCGGCTGCGAGAAAGTTTAACCGAGTGGTACAAGTAGGAACACAAAGAAAAAGCACACCGCACCTAATTCAAGCTAAAAAGCAAATAGTGGACACCGGTTTATTGGGTAAAATATCACATGTGGAAATGTGCTGCTATTATCATATGAGAGCCAATGGAAATCCCCCCCTACAGTCTATACCTGACTATTTTGATTACCAGATGTGGACAGGTCCGGCTCCTCTGCGGCCTTATGACGGAATACCACATCGAGGATGGTGGAGAACCTTTATGGAATATAGTAACGGCATCATGGGAGATATGTGTGTGCATATGTTAGATACCGTACGCTGGATGTTGGATTTGGGTTGGCCAAATCGCATCTCATCATCAGGAGGTATCTACGTTCAAAAAGATGGCAAATCAAATACTGCCGATACACAAACAGCTATTTTTAGTTTTGATGAGCTGGATTGTGTATGGAACCATAGGTCATGGGGAACTCCTGCAGACCCTGAATATCCGTGGTCCTTTAAAATATATGGAGAAAATGGAACTTTAAAAGGCAGTACCATGAAAGCCGATTTTGTACCACGTGGTAAAGGAGACACTATTCATTTTGATGTGATCTATGAGAAAGAAGAATACCCAGAAGATGTCACCGAAAAAGATATTGAATTGAACGCCGCACCAGCTACAAGAACACATATGCTCGATTTTCTCGCTGCTATTGATAAAGGAACCAGGCCAATAGCTGATATCGAAGAAGGGCATATCTCAACAGCCAGTTGTATTTTGGCCAATATGGCGATGAAGGTTAATAGACCCTTGGTATATGACCCAACTCAAAGAATCATAGTCGATGATTCTGAGGCAACATCTTTGCTTGCACGACCATATAGACAACCTTGGGAGCATCCGCATCCTGATCAATTCAAAAATTAAGTGTAGAGATAAATATCAGGGACGGTTAAACATCCTTCAATTCCTTTAAAATAATCTCAATACTCTTCTTGGCATCCCCGAACAACATTTTGGTATTATCCTTAAAAAACAAAGGATTCTGAATACCTGCATATCCAGGATTCATACTTCTTTTTAAGACAATCACATTGTTGGTCTTGGACAATTTCAAAATAGGCATACCGTAAATCTTACTCGAAGGATCCTCTAAGGCAGACGGATTGACAACATCATTGGCACCGACCACTATGGCAACATCAGTTGTTTCCAAATAGCTATTGGCTTCATCAAGATCCAACAATTTATCATAGGAAACATCGGCCTCAGCTAATAAAACATTCATATGGCCCGGCATTCTCCCAGCTACGGGATGTATGGCATATTTAAATTCCACATCCTTGTTTTCCAAGTTTTCCTCGAGCTCTTTAACAATTTTTTGGGCCTGGGCGACCGCCATACCATAACCTGGTATAATGCATACCCTTTGGGAATACGCCAATTGTATGGCCAAATTAGATGCTGAAATCTCTTTCGCATTGCCCTCTACCTGATTTTCAGCGCCTTTGGTAGCGGAAAAATTACCGAAGAATACACTTAAAACGGACCGGTTCATAGCTTTGCACATCAGTAATGTCAAAATAATACCCGAAGAACCAACTAAGACACCCCCTAAAAGCATCAATTTATTATCTGTTATTATTCCTGATATCGCCGCTGTAATTCCTGTTAAAGCATTCAGGGAAGCAATAACTACGGGCATATCGGCTCCTCCGATAGGAGCGACAAATGTAATGCCGTAAAACAATGAGAGAACAATAAACAGAATTGTCTGGGGGGTACTAAGATATCCATTAAATGAAAAGACAACTATTAACCCAACTGTGACGAGTAGTATTATAATATTCAATACCTTGTTGAAAGGTATTTTTAAATGATGGTCTTTTAACCTTCCGCTTAGTTTGCCATAAGCCACCATACTTCCAATAAAGGCCACAAGGCCTAGAAAAAGATTCAATAGAACAATACCTAGTTCAGTGGCTTCCCCGGAAAAATGATAATTTACCATCCAAACCAATGAAATAAGTGCAGCCGATAATCCCCCAAAACCATTGAATAAGGAAACCATTTCCGGCATAGCGGTCATAGGCACTTTCTTTGCCGAGATAATGCCGATAAACCCCCCAACAACAATACCAAAAGCAATGTACAAGTAGTTGTTGTTCTGGGTTTCCACAGGATAAACCAAAGCAACGAGAACACCCAAGCCCAAGGCTACTGCGGCCAACCTGTTGCCATTACTGGCAGAATCAGGATTCGATAATTTTCTGAGGCCAACAATCAATAAAACCGACGCTATGAACAATACGCCATCCAGTATAACTATATTCACCTTATTTCCTTTTTTTCTTATTGAACATTTCCAACATTCTGCTGGTAACCGCAAGACCTCCAACTAAATTAATGGTACCCAAGATGATTCCTAAAGTAGCCATAATCAGAGGAAAATAATCTGTGGGTTCAGTAACCCTGATCAGCAAAATAGCACCAATCAGAACCACACCGCTAATAGCATTTGATCCAGACATTAAAGGCGTATGCAAAACAGTTGGGATTTTTGAAATAACTTCAAATCCAAGGAAAACGGCAAAGGTCAATAAATAGATAATCTCTATGTTTTGCTCAAAAAAGACGATAATATCATTCATTACTTAAAGTTTATTGAGGTCTTGCGATACAAGAAGATGAAAAAATTTCGTCTTCTTCCATATCAGTCCGTATCTGTAGATCCTCCTTGTTGGAAATATATTCTAAAAAATTGTATACGTTATTTGCGAAGAGTGTGCTGGCATCTACCACAGCAGCATCGGAAAGGTTAGAATCCCCCACGATCCTTACATAATTGAGGGAAACCGTCTTGTTGTTCTCAGTAAGCTCGCAATTGCCCCCGGCATCTGCTGCCAAATCCATAATTACACTACCTCTTCTCATGTTTTTGACCATTTCGGTAGTTACGATAATAGGTGCTTTAGCGGCTCTTACCGTAGCTGAACATATAACTATATCAGAACTGGCCATAGTATCGAAAATCATTTGACGCTGTTTGGCAATATATTCAGGACTTTGCGGCGCCCCAAAACCTTGCTCCTTGGGCTGATCAGCCCCAGTTACTTTTAAAAACTTAGCACCTAGACTTTTAACCTCGTCTTCTGTTTCGGGTCGGGTATCCATAGCAACAACCACTGCCCCAAGCCTTTTGGCCGTTGCAATGGCTTGTAATCCCGCAACCCCTACTCCTATTACAAAAACTTTGGCGGGTTTAATACTTCCCGCAGAAGTAATCATCATTTGTAAATATCTAGGTAGCAAAGCTGCAGCCTTTAAAACTGCTTTATAACCTGCTATCGACGACATTGAAGACAATGCATCCATAGATTGTGCAATAGAAGACCTTGGTATCATATCCAGGCTAAAAGCCCATATATTTTGTTCTTCAAGTTTAATAGCCACCCTTTTATATATATAGGGCTTAAAATGCGAGATATAAATAGTACCCGATCTTATCAAGCTTATCTCCTCATCAGACAAGGGTGTAAAGGATAAAAGAATATCGGACTTTACAAAGAGATCCTCCCTCTTGCTTGTTGTTGCACCAACCTCCTCAAATTCGGCGGTCGCAACATACGCTTTTCTACCAGCTTTTACTTCAACGAGTACCGAATACCCCCTTTTTACCAACTTCTTAACTACAGAAGGAACCAATCCAACCTTGTTTCCGAATGTTTCCTTAAAAACACCAATTGTCATACAAATGTATTTAATACCATATTTGATAAAAATGCCGAATATACGACCCAAATGCTAGAATTATTCATAGGTTTTTGAAATAATTTGATGAAATTGCGAAGTTTTATCTATTTCTCTATATGACTTGTCCTTTACTGAAAAATCCTCAATTACCAGAAATCAGCCGAAATCCTTCAAAAATTCTTGGAAAAACCAATTGTGATATAACATTTTCAGTATTATACAGTTAATATAGTGTTGAAAAAGTCAGTGCACATAGCGTTTATCACTGCGATGGTCACTATTACCATAGTTGTGACCATCTATCTGTTTTATATAGGATTTTCCTATTATAACACTTCCTTGGAAGAAAGATTCTATCATCCCAGGCATAACTGGTTTAAACCAAGTGGTATTTATGGTCAGGGTCTCGGAATCCTAGGAACCCTGTTGATCCTTTTTGGAGTAACTATCTATATAGCGCGAAAACGCTACAATTTTTTAGCCAAATATATACGGCTGAAGTATTTGTTGGAATTCCATATTTTCCTATGTACCCTAGGTCCCATTTTTGTTTTGTTCCATACCGCATTTAAGTTCGGTGGTATTGTTTCGATAGCATTTTGGAGTATGGTGGCCGTGGTATTGAGTGGTGTTGCAGGTAGATTTATTTACAACCAGATTCCGAAAACCATAGAGGGTAGGCAAATGACCATAAATGAGCTAAAAGAAATGAAGACGGACTTGGCCGTGGTTTTGCACCAAAAATTCAATTTGGAATCCAATACATTGGGGATTATTTCTGATTTGATGAGTGAAGAAAATACGACTGAGAATAGTAAAAAATTAGGGTATTTAAAAAAAGTCTTAAATCGGAAGGACCTTCCGAAATCCGATAGGATTAGTATTATAAAAATTGTGAAAAGTGAAATTTCACTAACTAAAAAAATCGCAAGATTACAGACAATGCAGCGTCTTTTCAAGTACTGGCACGTTGCACATATGCCTTTTGCCTTAATCATGCTAGTCATTGTTGTAATTCATATCGGGGTAACCCTGGCGTTCGGCTATAAATGGATATTCTGATGGAAGAAGTGCTACTGGAACAACTGTTGGTATATGGTACCGTGCTGATTCTTAGTGCGATTGCAGTTATTTTTTATCTCCACACAAAGAACAAAAAATCGGTGGAAACTGTAAAAAAAGTAGCCGCTGCCAAAGAGGAAGGATTATTTGAACCGGTTTCCCTACATCCCTACATTGATCTTAATTCATGCATAGGTAGTGGAGCCTGTATCACTGCATGTCCTGAAAAAGATATTTTGGGCATCACCAACGGTATCGCTACGGTCATCAATACCTCTAATTGTATTGGTCATGGGGCATGTTTTCATGCTTGCCCTGTGGAGGCCATATCGCTAAGGATCGGGACCGAAACCAGAGGAGTAGAGCTCCCGCATGTAAATAGCAATTTTGAGACTAATGTAGAAGGTATTTATATAGCAGGTGAGCTGGGTGGTATGGGACTCATTAAAAACAGCATGGAACAAGGTCAGCAAGCAATAGTCAGTATTGTAAAAAGTAAAAAACTATCCAAGGAAAATGTGATAGATGTAATCATCATTGGCGCTGGCCCGGCGGGTATTTCAGCGACTCTCACCTGTAAAAAATACGGTATTTCAAGTATAACATTAGAGCAAGATTCCCTGGGAGGGACCGTGTACACCTTTCCAAGAACTAAAGTGGTTATGACATCTCCCATGAATTTACCGCTTCACGGTAAAGTAAAACTATACAACACTTCTAAAGAAGAATTACTTGAATTATGGCAAAAGGTAATTTCAGAGAATAATATCAAAATTCAGGAACATACCAAGGTGGAAAATATAATTCCGCAAGATGACCATACCTTTAAAATTATTACTGCTAATAATGAAGAATACATTGGTAGCAATGTCCTTATTGCCATAGGACGTGCAGGTAGTCCAAGAAAATTAAATATCCCAGGTGAAGACTCAGACAAAGTAGCTTACAGGCTATTAGAACCTGAAAGAATTACTGGTAAAAGTATTATTATTGTCGGTGGGGGAGATTCTTCCATGGAATCTGCATTGCTTTTAAAAGACAAGAACAAGGTTACATTTTTATGTTTTACCGAAACTTACACTAGGTCAAAACCCAAAAACAGAGAAAATACAAATAAGGCAATAGAGGATAGATCGTTGGAAGTATTTTTTAATTCGAGTCTGATTTCCATACATGATGATCATTGTATTTTTAAAGTTAAACAGGAAGAAGAGGTAAGGCAAATTAAAAATGATCTGGTATATATTTTTATCGGAGGAGAATTACCGGTTAAATTTTTAGAAAAACCCGGAGTGAAAATTACGAAACGATTTGGGCATATTGTGAAAACATACAAGAAATCTGTTTGAAAGATGAATTGTGTTATACGATTTACGTTAAACAAGAAATTTCTCTCGAAAAAAATTAGCAGATTGCATTTGCAAAGAATGCAAACGCTTTTTAAATATTGTTATTTAGCTGCATATGACATTTACCATATTATACTCACATAATAGTACTAATTCTCATGTTGCAGTTATGTTGACCTTCGGGTATAAATAGATATTCCAATGGAAGAAGTGTTACTTGAAAAAATATTAGTCTATGGAACCGTGCTGATTCTTTGCATGATCACTGTTTTCTTTTACCTCCGCAGAAAAAATAAAAAAACCGTAGAAACGGTCAAAAAGGTTGCTATTGCCAAAGAAGAAGGGCTTTTCGAACCTGTTTCCTTATACCCTTATATTGATCTCAATGCTTGTATTGGAAGCGGTGCATGCATAACGGCTTGCCCTGAAAAGGATATTCTGGGTATTGTTGACGGTATTGCCACTGTCATCAATACTTCTAATTGTATTGGCCATGGAGCTTGTTTTCATGCTTGCCCTGTCGAGGCCATTTCACTTAGAATCGGTACGGAAAAAAGAGGGGTCGACCTTCCACATGTTAGTGAGGATTATGAGACCAATATCAAGGGCATGTACATTGCCGGGGAATTGGGCGGCATGGGATTAATAAAAAACAGTGTGGAACAAGGGCAACAGGCCATGAAAAGGATTGCCAAAAATAAAAAACCATCCAAAGAAAATGTTCTTGATGTAGTCATAATAGGGGCAGGACCAGCTGGAATTTCGGCCACTCTGGCGGCCAAGGAATATGGATTAACAGCTATTACCTTGGAACAAGACTCTTTAGGAGGTACGGTTTACACTTTTCCAAGATCTAAAATCGTCATGACGGCACCCATGGATCTTCCACTTTATGGAAAGGTCAAATTATATGACACCTCCAAAGATGAACTACTCCAATTATGGAAAAAAGTGATTGCTGAACACGATTTGGAAATAATTGAGCACACCAAAGTACAGAGCATTGTTCCAGCGGCTGATGAAACTTTTAAAATTACAACGAATACAGGCGAAGAATACCAGTGCAACCAAGTACTTTTATCCATTGGCCGAAGAGGAACGCCAAGAAAACTGGGAGTTCCTGGTGAGGACACCCAAAAGGTAGCATACCGTTTATTGGAACCTGAACTGATTTCCAATAAAAAAATAGTGGTTATTGGGGGTGGTGATTCCGCAATCGAATCGGCCTTACTCTTGAAAGACGAAAATGAAGTAATTCTTTCCTATAGAAAAGACAAATTTTCTAGGCTCAAACCCAAAAACAGGGAAAAAATAGAAGAGGCAATGGCCAATATTTCAATCAAGGTCGTATATAATTCTAATTTGGTGTCCATTAATGAACGTAGCATACTCTTAAAAACCGATTTGGACGAGCTGGAAGTTGAAAATGATCTGGTCTACATTTTTGCAGGCGGTGAGCTACCAACCAGCTTTTTACAAAATGCTGGTATAGAAATTACCAAGCGTCATGGACATATAATGAAAAAACATTGATCATAGTTTGAGAATTAGTGCTAAACACATATCTCTTTTTTTCTTTATGGCCATAGCTTGTGCTTATGGGCAAAT
>JAAETN010000768.1 GCA_024228355.1 Maribacter sp.
TATTCTATCCATAAAATTCACTAAGTCAAATAGAATTAAGGATAGGGTATGAGTTTCAGTCGTGGCAGACCGTTAAAGCCAGAAACAAAAAAACTTGTTGTTTCAGTCAGGCAGTATTTTGACCGAAACAGGTTTAAGCCGATGGAGCCAAGCGTAAAACGGACTGCTGATGCTTTTGGCATCGGAGTAGCGACCGTCAAGCGAGTTATGGCAGATTTCAATCGTGATCCCAAATTACTCGATGAACCCGCAAAGATGCGTGGTCGCCCCATTCATGCTGTTAGTGCGTCAAATCAAGAAGCTGTTCGGGCCTACATTCGATCAGCAAACAAAAAAGGAGGATATATAACACTTGCAAATATTCGAGATTTTTTAAAGGAGACCTCGACAGACGAACCGTTTCATATCGCAACATTGGCGAGAACTCTTAATCGATGGGGCTTTGAATTTGGCAAAGGAACACGGTCACAGCATTTGAAAGAAAAGGATCATGTAATTGCTGCCAGGCAGCGTTATCTGCGAAAAAAGAGAGATAACCGGACATCTGGAATAGATACCGACACAATTCGACCTGAAGTTTATTTGGATGAATCGTATGTTAATAAAAATCATAGTAATGATTTTATTTGGTATTCAGATGAAGACGGTCCTTGGGTTCAAAAGCCAACAGGAAAAGGTGAACGTCTGATCATTATCAATGCAATCACTAAATCTGGTTGGGTTTCCGGCTCCAAACTTGTATTTAAAAGTACCAGAAAGACTGGAGATTATCACGGGCAAATGAATTGGGATTTGTTTAAAAAATGGTTTACAGAGATGCTTCTTGCTAATATTTCTAAAAACTCTCTTATCATTATGGACAATGCATCCTACCATAATACTCTTGCAGAGCATTCACCGCCAACACCGCTATGTTCCAAGAAAAAAATTATAGAATGGTTGGATCAAAACAAAATTTACTGCCGTGATGACTGCTTAAAACCTGAGTTGGTGGAGATCTTGAAAAAATTGGCACCTGAACCACTCTATGCAATTGATGAAATTGCACGATCTCACGGCCATGAAGTTATCAGAACCCCACCGTATCACCCTGAATTACAACCAATAGAAACTTGCTGGGGGGTAGTAAAAAATCATGTAGCCAGAAATTGTGATTTCACAATGAATAATTTAATCGAACAACTCAATTCTGGATTTGAAAAGGTCATTGCTAAAACATGCGCAAAAATTATCGCAAAAATTAGGAAAATTGAAGATGCGTTTTGGACAGAAGATTTAAAGTTGGATACGCAAGAATTAGACAACTAAAATGGTATCAATTCATTTGCGAAGAACTATAAGTGTATAGGAAAATTTAATGCAATCGTTGCTCGTTACTTATTGCTCGTTATTGGTTATAATGATATGTATAAAATAAAGGCTTCAATTATTTTTTTAGTAGCTTATTTTATTAAACGAGAAACAAGAA
>JAAETN010000769.1 GCA_024228355.1 Maribacter sp.
TCAAAACCTATATTAAACAAAGCTTTAGTTCCTGCAAAGTCTGCGCCATAATGTTCTATACATTGGTACCAATACTGAAAAGCTTCATTAGCACTCCTAAATTTATTTGAGAATGTTTTTATCATAATAAAATTTATATAATTCCATAACCTTTGGCCATAATTCAGGTGGACCATAAGTATTGGGACTTCTTTGTTTTCTTCCGTTTACGTTTACCTCTATCCAACAGGTTTTATTATTAAAACCCTTACCGCAAGGTACGGAGTATATTTTCACACCATGTTTTATACACCATTGGTATGCTGTAGTGTTCTCTTTATTCCACAATGGTTGTTTCCAATCTACTTTACTTTTTATTCCCATGGCATTGCTTCTTCCATTGTTGGTAGAACATGAGGGACAAAGCAACCAGACCGTGGCTCCCAAGTGAAATGAGCCTCAGCTCCATTTTCTCCTAGGTTTTGGAATTTACATTTGAGAATTTTGACTTTAGTTGTTTTAGCCTCATAGTCCCTATGCACAAGCAAACCGTGGTAGCTAGCATCATACCATTCACCACCGCCTTTGATGTTGTACATAGTCGGTTCTTCAATTTTACCTTCTCCATTTTTATACATTTTAGTTGGATGAGCTACAATGAATACTAATACATCGTATTTCTTAGCAAAGGTTTCAATCTTAGTTAAATATTCCATTGTATAACGGTTAACGTCTTCTGTCTTACAA
>JAAETN010000770.1 GCA_024228355.1 Maribacter sp.
AGGAGTCTCCTTGTCACGGGCAATTTGACACAGCGTATCTATGGACAAACCTGGTATATCGAGAAGAGTATTTGTCAATGTATAAAGGCTTTTTTGGTCACTAACATCAGTCAAATCAAAACTGGATTTAGCATACTTCACAAGATTTAGTATCAGGTTATTACTCATTTTTTCACTATTCATTAGTGGGTCATATTAAGACAAGAAGGCCACCTATAGAGATAATAGCCAAGGGTTAAAAACCATCCCTGTAAATGTGATTCTTCAATATAAAATCACCCAATTTGAGTAAAAAGTTACCAATCGATTGGAAAGTAGTCCTTTAGGAATTTACCAACCCAATGCTTACCGGTAAGAATGCCATCAAAGAACGGATCACAAACTCTTGCAGCTCCATCTACAATATCCAATGGAGGTTGAAAATCATGCACGTTTTGTTTAAATTTAGAAAGCTCTATCGGGTCTTCATCGGTCACCCAACCGGTATCTACCGCATTCATAAAAATACCATATTTTGCGAAATCACCTGCCGAGGAGTTAGCCAGCATATTCAAGGCAGCCTTCGCCATATTCGTATGAGGATGACGATCCGACTTCTTAAATCGGTAAAACTTGCCTTCCACCGCCGTTACGTTCACAACGTGCTTCTGCCCGGTATTATCACGTTTCATC
>JAAETN010000771.1 GCA_024228355.1 Maribacter sp.
GAGGATTCTCAATGGCTACTCCCTCATCCTCATTTTTGGTTTTTTGTGATTGCTTCATACATTTCAATTTTAATGAATTGATAGTTGTTCCAACCTTTGAAATGCTATCAATCTACGAAAGATAGTAAATACAATAGAATTCTCACTTTTATTTCCAGCCTTGAATCTTTGCGACCACATAATACTAAGGACCTAATTTGTAGTTTATTCCCTTATATACTCAAGATTGGATAATTATTTGGGGCTATTGGGACAGTCAATGTGGTAATCCGTCCTTAAACACCGGATATTAATGTAAATACATATTACTTTACACAATATCACTAATTCAAAAACCCGATTATGAAAACAACCAAACAACTTTTAATTTTAATTGCAATTTTTTCACTATCCTTTTGTGGTGTCTCCTTTGGACAAACAACTCATGTAATTACCTTGAACGTTGATGAGGATGGAGTCTTTTCCTTAAGCGCAGATCCCGATACCGAGGTCATCGATGATAGCTCATTGGAAGACTTTACTATTTTGGTTTTCGAAGATGATGAGGTCGAGTGGGATGGGAATGCCGATTCTGGAGCTGTCGTGGATATAGAGAAAATAAAATTTCCCAGGAATGCCAAACCATTTAAGACCAAAAACCTGGATGGAAAACAGAATAACGGGAAGAAAAAGGCCAGAGGAAAAATAGCAAAGGACAAGAAAAACAAAACCTACAAATATGTCATAGATTTTACGGTAGACGGTGAGCCTTTTAGTATTGATCCAGGTCTCAAGGTAGGTCAATAATTTTAGATTTTGTAATCTGATTTTTATGCTGAAACGCCAATCATTTTTTAATAAATCAATTGGCAGAAGGAAAGTATTGCTAGCTCTGGGCTTTCTTTTTGTAACTGGTTTTATCCTCTATGGCCAGGACCAGGTTTTAGCCGATAGTCTCGAATTGGTCTATACCAGTGGGGAATTCGAGGAAAAAGACCGATTACAATTGCTAAATGATCTCGCTTTTAATCATCAGAACCCCGAAAAGTCATTACAATATAGCGAAGCGCTTTTGAGTAGGGCCCAAGCCGTGGATTCAATTCGATTTATCATTTCCGGGTTTCTCCAAATAGGCAATGCTCTTAAGTTTAAGGGAGATTTAAGCCATGCTTTGGCCAGTTATCTTGAGGGTGTGGATATCGCAACTGAAGCCGAAAGAAAAAAAGAATTGGGAATGCTGTATATCTCCATTGCCGGAGTCTACCAGGTAATGGGAAACAATAAGAACACCATTAAATATTACAAAAATGCCCTCCCAATTCTTAAGGAAATCAATGATTCCCTGAACTACGCCAATGCCTTGGAAAATTTGGGGGATTATTACAATCTCACCCTCGCCAAACCCGATTCCGCCTTACTCTTTTTTAAACAATCAGGATTGCTTTTTAAGGCTCTTGATTCCAAAATAGGGATGGCCTATAATCTTGGAAATATAGGGTTGGCCTATGCCCAATTGGGGCAAAATACGGTTGCCGAAAATAATATTAGTGAGGCAATTGGCATACTTGAAGGATTGGGTGATTATTATCCCATATGTGTATATCTCACCTATATGTCTGACATGTATCTGCTGCGTGATGATTGGGACGGTGCATTCGGTTCTGCCCAAAGAAGTCTTGAAATGGCAGAGCAATATGGGCTTAAAGATCAAATAAGCGATGCTTTTTTAAAATTATCAGAACTTCATGAAAAGAAAGGGAATCTGGTAGAATCCCTCATGTATTATAAGAAGCATATAACTTTTAAGGACAGTGTGCAGAACATTACTGCAGTTCAGAATATGGCTGACCAAGAGGTCGCCAGAAAGCAAATAGAAGTAGATCTGGCGGAACAGCGAAGCAAAAATCAACGTAATATATCGATTGGGACAGCCATTGGGTTGTTTTTAATAGGCCTTTTGGCCTTTGGATTGTACAGGCGTTATCGGTTTATTCGGAAGACTAAGTTGATCATTGAGAAAGAAAGGGATCGTTCCGACAAACTTTTGCTTAATGTTCTTCCGAAGGAAACAGCCGATGAGTTAAAGGAGAATGGAAAGGTGGTAGCCAAGAAATTTGAATCTGTTACGGTTTTGTTTACGGATTTTAAAGGATTCACCCATTACTCGGAAAATTTGGATCCTGAAAAATTAGTGGAAACCATTGGTTTTTACTTTACCAAGTTCGATGATATCATGGAGAAATATGGTCTCGAAAAAATAAAGACCATTGGTGATTCCTACATGTGTGCAGGTGGTTTGCCATACCCAACCAAGGACCATGCCCATAAAATGGTTCAAGCCGCTTTCGAAATCATGGATTTTGTGAATGAGGCTAAGCGGAATTCACAAGAAGGTCAGATTCACTTTGATACCCGCATCGGGATCAATACCGGTATGGTAGTCGCAGGCGTGGTAGGCAATAAGAAATTCACTTATGATATTTGGGGCGATACCGTTAACGTGGCATCCCGAATGGAAACCATGGCCGAACCGGGGAAAATTAATGTTTCGGCCAATACCTACGCTTTGATCAAGCATATTTCCGATTGTGAGTATCGCGGGGAAATCCAAGTAAAAAACAGGGGCATGATGAAGATGTATTATGTTAATAGGATAAATAATGTTTCCCACAAAAATGATTAGGTAAAAAAATA
>JAAETN010000772.1 GCA_024228355.1 Maribacter sp.
ATTATCAACCACCTCGCTTGCCATCTAAGAAATGGCGAGAGTGTATCAAAAAGATATATGAAGTTGATCCGCTATGTTGTCCTAAATGTGGTGGGGAGATGAAGATCATCAGTTTCATTGATGAATTCCTGATAATTAAACAAATCCTCGCCTCGGCGAGTCTGCCTCTGGCACGACTTGAACATCTTGGCCTATGGGTACAAAAACCTTCTAGAGACCCACCAGACCTGAATTTCTCTCCTGAAAATAACGAGCTAACCTATGAACCATTTTATGGTGATTACAATGGTTATGAAGATCCCTGCATTATAGCAAATTGAACAATATGAAAATTTGCCATAATGCAGGGATGCCAGGAGAGGTATGTATGCTTTTTGACAAATCATCACAAAAACACCGTTGCTTATATTCAAATCCCCAAATCTTCTCTTTCTCATTCACTTTTTTTCCAAAGCAGATCAGTGCAAGGCGTAATTTTTGGGAATTACGTGTCCCTCGCAAATATTCATAAGTACTGATTTCGTTGACATTTCCACTGGAGCTTGTTAAGTTGATTGCATGATGAAAAATATAATAAAACTTTG
>JAAETN010000773.1 GCA_024228355.1 Maribacter sp.
TGCTTGAAGCATTTTTGTTCGCATTTTTCTTACGCCAAAATTCGAATTGTAAAAAATTCATAGTCACATTGCACCGTGGAAATGGCAAATAATTTTTGTCTGTTAAAACTCAAATTGCTTGAGTGCAACCACTAAATACGTAAGATGATAATGCTGTCACCTTTATTATATGTACCTTTAATATTCTTCTACTTCTTACACGAAACGATAACTAAATCACATAATAAAACAAGTGATAAAAGCGCGTTGAATGCGCATAAGGTGAATCCCCTGCCCTGAGTGAATATTCGGTGGCGATTTGAGTGAAAAAATGGCGAAAATCGTCAGAAACGGGTCTGGCGATCGGACCCTGAAAATCGGCCGATTCGGCAGTACCGCCGAGTCGTGAGTACTCTGCCACCGTTGGGATGGGGTCACCATCATTTTAGAGAATTATGGCAAAAGGAGCAGACGTTAGAATTAACTACACAAGAAATTAACTTAACTAATAAGCAACAAACCCTTTCCCAAACGAGACAGAATGCGTGTTGACCAGGGCTAACCACTGCACTAAAACAAACAATAATTAATAAGCTAGCCAAATTAAGCCGCAGAGCCTAGGAGTGTTTCGCCATTTAAATTTGATGACACACCTAGGCGCACGATCCAGCTGGCTCTTCAGATCAAAACTGGACCGCGCCACCCTAACAAAATGACCAAACAAAAGAACATTAACTAACTTTTTAGAAAAA
>JAAETN010000774.1 GCA_024228355.1 Maribacter sp.
CTGTAAATGATCTTGAAGATCATTTATCGGCGGTATATGACAGACGAAGATAAACCTACCTGCTGAGTAGATTTTATTTTGGCAAGAAAAGCTAAAAAGATTTCTATTGCCTATTGACTCGAGGAAGGCTCATATGGGTTATAACGAATTTTTCTCATCAAGTCGCTTCTTCATATGGTACAAAACCGTACCTATAGGCCTATCTTCAAGTATCCCATAAACATGGTATCCAAACTTTTCATAGTATACCTTTGCATCAACGGTTTTGAGAAATGAGACTACAGCACCGTTATTTATGGCGTATTTTTCTGCTTCCATTATTAGGATTCTACCAATACCTTGGTCTCGAAAGTCATCATCTACCCATAGCATATCAATTTCAAGTCCGTTCCAATATACGTTACCAGATATCCCGCCAACAAATTTTTGCTTATCTAAAGCTGAGAATAGAAATTTTTTGTCTTCGGACTCATCAGGTAAATCAGGGTATTTAGTAGATAAATAATTTCCGAAATTACTATCTAGTTTGGCTAAATCTCTTTTTCTCGGTGAGAGTAATTTCCAAATTTCCATCACTCGTTATAACGCC
>JAAETN010000775.1 GCA_024228355.1 Maribacter sp.
ACCATAAGACAAGTTACAACCTTTAGTCTTCAAAGTATTACTAATGTAGCAATTGATGCTGGCTTGGAGTATTATGGAATTGATTCTGATGGGAAGCTTGGGTTAACTATTAAGGCTGTTGCCAATGAAGCAGTTAAATATGCGACAGACGGCGCTATAGATGGGTTGTATAAGGCTGAGAGTTCGGGTGGGTCTAGAGAAGATAGTTCTGGTGCTTCGTGGTACAAGAAGGTTCCAAAACCCTTTACCAATAAAGATGGGAGTCGACATGTCCCTAATAGCGGTAATCCTAACAGGGGTTTGGGATACTATGGATTAGAAGCCGGTCAACCAGACAAGGATGGAAATTATAATACGGAAGATGCTATTTGGAAACTCATGAATGCTGTTAATGCAACTGGTGGTATTAATTATAAGTACCCAAAAAATTGGCCTTTAATATATCATGAAGCTACGAGGGGTTTTGAACAAGCCTTAATAGTAACGTTTATTGGGACGGCTACAACAGGAAATTTAAAGAAGTCTCCGAGGGGGAGTTTATATGTGATGTTTGGTTTTGCATTTATTGATGCATTTATTAGCGCAAAGAATGAATATGATAGACAAGGTAGTTTGATAAGGGTTCCTGGCATGCAGTCACCTTGGGAGGTAGATCCATTGTGGGATGGATCCGTTCCTTAATATAGCACCCTAATCCTGTAATAATTCCATGTTGAAGGAAATGTAATGAATTATAAGCAATTTAAAAAATGGAAAAAGATCAGAACAAAAGGCAAATTCCGCTATATTATGATAACTGGAGTGATCAAAATTTGTATTCCATATTGCATTATAAGAACTTTCGTTAGTGAATATGTACACTTTCGTGAATTTGGGCATCTGTCAAATAATCTTTTTGCTAAATTTGATTTAACTTATTTGTTAGTATACTCAATAGGAGGATGTATTATAGGTCTATTTTTGTGGAAGCGCAGTGAAAAAGAATACTTATTGAAATTAGGAAAGAATGGGGTGTAGGAGTAGGGTCACCCATTTTGTGCCAAGAACAATCAATTGAGTGCGAGTAATAGTTAAGCTGGGTGTATTAATGATTAAGAGGTTTCAGTAGGGATTCTGTAATTTCATGGAGTTTTTCGTCTGCTCAGCTCTATTATTATGATATTCAACCTCTTTATGTCTTACAAAATGTCAGCGTCGTCCGGTTAGGTTTTTGCGTAATGTAAAGCAGGGAGTAGGGTCAAACCGAATCTATTGACAAAGTTAAATATAATCTTTTTTTTAAAACCAAAACCATAAAAACATCCTAACTGAAGGTGGATTCGCTTCGCTTAATCCACCCTACACCAAGACCACCTCGGCAGTAGCAGTGTAATA
>JAAETN010000776.1 GCA_024228355.1 Maribacter sp.
CGCCAACCAGGTTATGGCAGCAGCTATATCACTGGTAAGTACCTGTTGGAAAGTGCAATGGCCGATTTTGCTAAAATGAAAGAGTCAAAAAAAGAACCCTTTTTAATGAAGGACTTTTTTGATCAATTGAATGCTATAGGGAATATCCCCATCGCCTTAGGGCATTGGCAAATGACAGGAAATAGCGATCACCTAAGGAACATCAAAACTAAAGTGTCTTACTATGACAACTAAAGTATGCCTGGTCCAAGACAGTCCAGTTTTCTTTGACAAAACAAAAACACTAGGGAAGGTCGAGGCATTGACCAAGAAGTTCGCAATGGAAGGTTGTGAATTAATTGTCTTTCCCGAATCATTTGTGCCGGGATATCCGCGAGGATTTGACTTTGGAGCAACCATCGGAAGCCGAACATCAGATGGCAGAACGCTTTATAACGAATATCACCGGAATAGTTTTAATACTGAAAGTGATGATTTGAAAAAAATGGAACAACTGGCAAAATCACAAAATGTGTATTTGGTCCTAGGCGTTACCGAAAAGGATAGCACCTCCGGAAGTTTGTATTGTTCCATGCTTTATATTTCGCCAAAGGATGGCTTATTAGGTGTTCATCGAAAGATAAAACCTACGGGCACCGAACGCATTGTTTGGGCCGAAGCTGCTGGGGATTACTTAACGACATATCAAACTAAAATCGGAAAATTGGGTGGACTTATTTGCTGGGAAAATTACATGCCTTTGGCAAGAATGGCTATGTATTTAAAGGGAGTCGAAATCTATATAGCGCCTACCGCTGACGCAAGAAAGGAATGGACCTCAACAATGGTGCATATTGCTTTGGAAGGAAGGTGTTTTGTAATGGGATGTAATCAATATTTCACCAAAAGCATGGTTCCTGAAAAATACCAAAAGTTGGTAGTGAATGAACCTGAAGTTATGTGCGCTGGGGGCAGCGTTATTGTTTCCCCTTTAGGTAAGATCATAGCAGGGCCTTTATTTAATTCCTCTGGCGCATTGATCGCTGAATTGGATTTGGATGAAATAAAGGAAAGTAAGTTGGATTTTGATGTTGTTGGACATTATGCTCGAAATGACATTTTCAAATTGAATGTCTTGAACCAACCGGAAATAAAAAAAGAAAAACATCCTCCTACAAAGAAATGATTGGTATAAAATAATAGGCAGCTAATTCGCTATCCCCTACTAGCCAAAATCTTCGGGGTGCTGACAAAGTGATCCAATTCTTCAATGGTCGTAAATACACTGAGAGGGTTGTTCTATCCTCAAATAAATTGGTAGATAAACGGAATGAAGGATCTTTCGCCGATTTCACTATTAAATGGTCTGTTCCTAAGGAATCATGAGAATTAAATGCTTACATATTTGGTATATTTGAAAGTAATCCCCTAGAATCATTTACAATTAGTAGTATGAGTTTTATTTCAATTACTTCCATTATTTGTATTACACTCTTTGGGTTATTTGGTTCCTTTTTGATTTTTACAAACCAAGGGAATCGTATGGCAAATAAATTAATTGGGGGGTTCTTCTTTCTGTGGGCGTTGGATTTTTTAGACGGCTTACTGCTTATTGAAGGTTTTTATATGGAACATCCGAACTTTGCACTTTGGGGTGAATCCTTAGTTTTCCTGTACGGACCACTATTGTATTTTTATACTCTGAGCATAACAAAAAATCCACCGTTTAGATGGAAGTTTACGTTACATCTGATTCCGTACTTTATTTCTTTGGGATTGACCATTGTCAACTTTCATCTGCTACCAAAAGCCAATAAAATTGAAATCCTAAATACAATTTTCGAATTTAAGTTACCTATTGGGTTCTACTTATTTTCATTTCTAATTTATGTACATTTCTTTGGCTATATCTACTTTTCAAAAAAACACATTCGAAGTACCATAAAACAACTGAACAACCTATACTCCCATCACAATTTGTCTTGGCTAAACATTATTCTAAATTCATTTCTGGTCATATTGACCATTTCCATTTGTGTACAACTTCTACAATACAATCAGTCTAAATTATATTTCCAAATAGGCCTCCCTATCCTCATAATTGTCATGGGCGTTTTTATTGTTGGGGTAATTTTGAATTCCTTGAATAAACCCTATCTTTTTTTAAACAACCATTCTAAAATCAAATATGCGGACTATCGTTTAAATCCCGATGATTCAAAAGCCATCGCCAAATTGATCACTAAGGCTTTGGAAAAGGAGAAACTTTATTTGAATCCGGAATTGAACTTAGAAGACCTTGCCAAAACCATAAGTTATAGCAGTCGACAAGTATCCCAAGTAATCAATAATACTTTTGAAAAAAGTTTTTTCGACTTGATCAATTCTTACCGAATCAGGGCAGCCACCGAAAAGTTTAAAAAAAACAAGGATTCCAAGCTTACTATACTTGAAGTAATGTATGAGGTGGGTTTTAACTCCAAATCTTCATTCAACACACAGTTTAAGAACAGAACCGGACTAACTCCTACGGAATACAAAAAATTAAATTAGGTACAACTTTCTTCTGTTGAAAGTCAAACGAAATAAAATTAGTTCGACTTCATGAAATAGGTCGCGTATCATCTCTTTTCTGTTGAAATTTACATGAATAAAAACATGTATTATGAAAGTAGTATTCGACATTAATCAAGACCAGATTACATTTAGGAAACAGTTTGTGTACCACTTTTATGTGGGTGCAATTTTTCTTATTGCCTACATCGTGATTGGCAAACCAATAATAGATTTAGGTTATCCCGGCTTAGTTGCATTATTAGTATTGGAAATATGCATTCTGTCCCCACTTGTTATAATACATTTGGGTTGGAAAGGAAAGCAATTGAATAGAAAATTTAGCTTTAGGAATGTTATTGCATATACCGAGAAATTATCTATCGGACAATATATAAAATGGTCGCTAATAGGATTTTTCGGTTGTCTTATAATTTATATTCCTTTATTCCCTTTGGGCTTATATATTAAAGAAAATGTGTTCCAATGGTTACCTAAATGGTATTTTGATCCTAATTTTGGCACAGACGATACTGGGCTGATTGCCAACGTATTTCTTTTTGCAATTTTCATTGATGGTATTCTGGCTCCAGTGCTGGAAGAACTGTTTTTTAGAGGATATCTTCTACCAAGAATGGCTTATCTTAAAAAATGGGCACCCATTGTCAATGGGATTTTCTTTGGTCTTTATCATTTTTGGCAACCACATAATTATCTTGCCATTATGGGAATCGGAGTGGTCTTAAGCTATATTGTTTGGCGAAAGAAGAATGTTTATTTAGGCATTTTCATTCATTGTACAATCAATATCATAGGGGCACTTGGTGGATATCTAGCCGCTACAGGAGGTCAAATAATCCCACGATAAAGGAACTTAGTTATTTTATGATATTATCCTCTTTGCGCCAAAGTCTTCATCGTATTGACAAAGTGATCCAGCTCTTCAGTGGTCGTATATACATTGGGGGTTATTCTACACCCTTGCACATTGGCATAATCAATGGCCACTGTGAATATTTTGAATTCATCCAATAATGTTTTGGCCAAATCCCCAGGTTTCATGTGGGCAATGCCCACATTGGCAATACCGCAAGAACGATGTTCCTCAACTGGAGTGTTGATAACAATATTCTTAACACCACGTAATTGATCACTCCAATACCGCTGTATAAAGCGCATTCTTTCTTCCTTTCGCTGCATCCCTATCATTTCGAGATAATCAATAGCATCGTTGATTGCGAGATCGGTATGCACGGGATGTGTACCTGTATGGTTCAATCGTTGAATTTTATCTTCATTCTTGATATAATCTGCCAACAAAGGCCAGATTTTAGGAATTTTATCCTTGGCAACATATAACAATCCGGCACCCAATGGCGTACTTAACCATTTATGTAGGCTGGATCCGTAATAGTCGCAATTTAAATCAGCAATATTTACATCAAAATGGCCAATGCAATGGGCCCCATCGACCATGACCTCAACGCCATGGCTATGGGCCATATCACAGATTTTTTGTATTGGCAGGATATGCCCGGTAATATTGATCATATGACAGACCATCATCAATTTGGTCTTAGGCGTAATCTGTTCTTCGTACAACTTAACTATCTCCTCGTCATTGGCTGGGTGATTCGGTACTGATATTACTTTATTGACCACCCCATATCGCTTGGCGATCAGGTTAAAATGATCTTGCATAGAACCATAATCCTGCTCCGCAAATATGGCCTCATCTCCCTTTTCCCATGGGTAACCACCTATGACCATATCCAAGGATTCCGTTGTATTTCGCGTAATGATCAATTCCTCAGGGTTAACACCTACCATTTTTGCCAATCTGGCTGCCACCTCATTTTTATTGTCCCATTGTACGGTACGCATATAAAATGAAGCCTCATAGTTCACCAACTTTACATGCTCGATAAACTTATTTAGCGTGGGTTGCGGTGCAAAATTATAATACCCATTTTCAAGATTAATATAATCGGGTTTAAGTGCATAATCCTTTCTTATTCGCTTCCAAAATTCATCATCGCTATCAGTAGGATACGGTTCTTGCGCATAAGTTCCTTGCACCTGTAAACCCAAAGGTAAAAACGGGGACAATACGGCCGCCTGGCCAATACGCTTCAGAAATTGTCTTTTTTTCATAATCAGTTTACTTTCTCCAAAACCTCTATTAAAAGCGCTTTAATAATTTAATCATTTTACCGCGCTTCTTTTACTTTTAATCTTTAATCAACAATTGGTGGGGCACCTGCATTCTGCAACAATTTTTCTACACGGGGAACATCAGTTTCCAAAAACTTGAACAATTCTGGCATTATACCCGAAAATTGCTTTTTGGCCAATTCTAAACTTTGCATTTGCATTTTCGTAGGTCCGTAAGTATTACCGAAGAATCCCCGTTGTGCTATCATCAAACGGTCACTTACTGTTGGGTTATCTTTTTCCCCAACTTCGGCCTTCGCAGAATTTCCAAACAAAGCAACTTGGAGCGTATTCATCGTTTGTTGTAATTGCACCACTTCATTCTCTAAAGATCCTGGTACAACACTCACATATTGCAAAGCTTTTGTAAAGGCCTTAACCCTTTTACTGGCCTTATTGAAATCGTAAATGGTCACCCCATACTTAGTTGCAAATTCCTTCAGTTCTTTAACGTAGTCTGCAATTTTATCGGCATTAGGATTGGTCAACACATTTTTACGAATGCGTTCTACGGCAAACGTTTGTGGTGATCCCAATTGGGTAACGGCACCATTGACTGATTTATACAAGGTTACGGTATAATTGCCTGGGTCCGCCATAATAGCCCTCCGGAATCTTCTACCACCTTCTTGCTCCTTACTTGTGGTAATTGCCGTTTGCATGGATTTGGTCAAATCCCAGGAAACTTGCTGGAATCCTTTTTTTAAGGGACCATTTACCCTAGCTACAACCATATTGTCGGAATTCTTGACCACCAATATAGCAGTAGGTTTGCTTTGTTCTTTTTCATTCTCCAAAGCGTCCCATCCTGGAAATGGAATATCTTTTTTAGCTTTTTTAAGTTTCTTTTCCTGCTCTTTTCGACTATCGGCCATGCTCTTATCCGGATCTGATAAATAATAATTGAATACAGCCCCATATGGCGGATTATCGGCCGCGTAAAAGTCTCCTCCTTGGCTACTGCTCCCTCCTCTTATTTGAGTATACTGATGCGCTTTTCTTGGCTTGAACATAACTCCTTCCTTGCGTAGCATCTCTTCGGAAACTTCGCGTAACGGACTATAATCATCGAAAACATAAAAGCTTCTTCCGAATGAAGCCCCTATCAAATCGTTCTCCCGTTTTTGAATGGCCAGATCCCTAAATGAAATGGTGGGCAGCCCGTTGGAAAATTTGATCCATTTAGCACCTTGATTGAAGGAAACATAAATACCATATTCTGTGGCCAAAAACAATAGGTTCTTGTTGACATGATCCTGAACCAAACGCCACGTCAAAGTGCCTTTTGGCAAACCATTGTTTATGGCGCTCCATGTTTTTCCACCATTATTAGTCTTGTATAAATACGGATTATAATCACCGAACTTATGATTATCCAAAGCCACATAGGCGATATTGGTATCATGTAAATCAGCCTTGATATCGTTCACAAAAGCCGTACTTGGTACTCCTGAAAGTGCATTTACATTTACCCTGGTCCAGTTTTCACCCCCTGTGGTCGTATACTGTATATAACCATCGTCCGTTCCTGCGAAAATGATGTTTTCATCCAGTGGAGATTCTGAAAGCGAAGTGATGGTGTTATACGTTGACATGGCATAGACATCCCAAACGGCATCCCAGCTCTGTCTTTTACCCATTATCGGTAGTGTCAAACGCTCTTGGTTTTTGGTCAAATCCTTTGAAATAGGTGTCCAACTATCGCCCTGATCATCAGATCGCCAAACCCTCTGTGAGGCAAAATAAAGGCGCTTAGGGTCGTGACTACTTACAAGAATGGGTGAATCCCAATTGTTTCGTTCGTA
>JAAETN010000777.1 GCA_024228355.1 Maribacter sp.
CCCCCGGTGCTGATGGAGCGGGTATAACTCTTTTGCTTCGGGTCCATGACCATCGAGGAGAGCAGTTCGCTGAACCCGATGACGGCATTGAGGGGGGTGCGCAGTTCATGGCTCATGTTGGCCAGGAATTCACTCTTGGCCTTGTTGGCTTTGACGGCTTTTTCTTTTTCCGCTCGTATGACGATATTGGATTTCTTCTTTAAATGAAAGCGACTATAAATGAAAAAGAGCAGCAGCACCAGCAGCACCGAACTAACGATCAACGCGGATATGAGGTTTTTTCTTTTTTCCAGTTCCATTTGCACCACTTGTTGTTTTTTATCGAATTCATATTGCATTGACATTTGAGTGATTTTTTTATTTAGTTCTTTATTTTTAAGTTCATCGCTTTTCTCCTTAAACAACACATGGTGTTGGTATGCGGTTTCAAATTGTTTTATTTTTGCATAGGCTTGACTCAACTCCCTGTGGGAGTCCCTGATGGTATCACCATGGTTGATGGATTGGGCCAGTTTTAACCCCCGTCTTAAATAATCGATGCCCTTTTTAATGTCATTCCCCCCGGTATAGCATAAACCGATACCCTGGTAAGCGTGAGAAAGACTTATTTTTTCTCCCAGTTCTTCACATATTCTTAAGCTTTTGAAAAAATACTCCAATGCCAGGGAATCATTGCCCTGCTTCTTGTAGATCATACCGATATTACTGTAACGACGAGCCATTCCCCTTCTATCCCCCAGTTCTTCCACGATTTTCAAACTTTTTAAATAATACTCCAATGCCAGGGAATAATTGCCCTGTTCAAAGTGAATGAGCCCGATATTATTGTAACGACGAGCAATTCCCCTTCTATCCCCCAGTTCTTCTTGTATTTTCAAACTTTTGATATAATACTCCAATGCCGGGGGATAATTGCCCTGGCGATAGTAGATAATACCGATATTATTGTAAACCGTCGCAATTCCCCCTCTTTCCCCCAGTTCTTCCCTTATTTTCAAACTTTTTAAATAATACTCCAATGCCAGGGGATAATTGCCCTGGTAATTGTAGATAATACCGATCTCATTGTAACTACTGCCAATTCCCTTTCGATTCCCCAGTTCTTCATATATTTTCAAACTTTTGGAATAATACTCCAATGTCAGGGGATAATTGCCCTGGTTTCTGTGGATGATACCGATATCAGTGTAAGCATCGGCAATCCCTTTTTGATAATTGATTCTCTTACTGATTTCAAGCCCCTGCATCGCATAGTCCTTTGCTTTTTCCAGGTCGGACTGCCTATATTCCTCGCAAAGTTTTATGAGGATATCGACTCGCCCGGGGCCTTCCCGCGAATCTTTAAGTTCTTTTGAAAGCCGATCGATTTTTTCGTTGGTCTTTGTGATCTTTGTTTTC
>JAAETN010000778.1 GCA_024228355.1 Maribacter sp.
GAAGAGATTTGCAAACGAAAAAAAACTAAATCAAATTATCGCAGTATTTGAAACACTGGTTGATGTAAAGCCGGATATTGTTGATAACCCCATGCCAAGAATAACAGAGACTGATAAAATGGCCAAATTCAAAATGAAAAATGGAGAGTTTAAGTTGTATCTACAAAAAAATGGAAAATGGGGCTTCCATATGTAAACAAGTATGACAAATCGTTGATCGCACCAAGCTAAATCCTAAGCCACGGGATGAATATCTCAATATTCAAAAATTGATTTAAATGTTAACCAGAGCAAATTTAGGGTTTCAGTAATAAAGTAAAAAACAATTCAATTGCTTAAGCAAATGCTTGAGCAAAGTACATTTGGCACACAATATTATAAGGACTACACGGAAAATATTAATCCATATTTCTATCTTAATTTAATAACATTGCTAATGACTGTCCTCTTTTTCGAGAGAATTCTACTATTGGATTCCTCTCGAAAGAGAGGAGATATTTATCACACGTTTCGAAACGGGAGCATTCCCAATTATTTGTAAATAAAGCATGGCCCACGAGTATACGTGGATTCATTCTTAGTCCTTAATCCATCCTACAGGCAAACCAAATGTATGGTACGACGTAGGGTGGATTAAACGAAGAGAATCCACCTTTTTTTTCTACAAAAAAATGGGAATGCTCCCTTTCGAAACGTACAAATCAATTAGATACAATTTCCTCGTATTTCATTTCTATTAATCCCTGAATCTTTCCATGTTTGGACAGATCTTCAACATTAATCCTTCAGCAAACGCTTTTCTGGTATGGGCACTTTTTGCATTCTTGCTTGCTTACGCCTCGGACTCACGCCTACTTCTTGCTGCAGGCATTATA
>JAAETN010000779.1 GCA_024228355.1 Maribacter sp.
CTATTTACATAAGAATTATCAGTATAAAGAGCAACAGAATGTCCTAAAAAGTCCAAAGTATTTTCTTCCAAGCCGAACTTATTTGTTAATTCCCCAAAACTCAGTTTTGAATTAAACAGGGGTGTAAATATAAATTTTTTAGGTTGTTGATATGACCACACTCCTCTTAATCCTCCACATAACTGTTGTTTGAGATGATTGATCCGAAATGAAAATTCTAAGCGCAATTCGTATGTGATGACCTTCCGCCCACGAAGGAGATACAAAACATCATTTTTAAGCCTCTTTACCAGAATTCGTGGGTAAACGTAGGCTCTGGTAATTTCCCAAGTTGATGATATAGCGCTAGTTCCATTATTTCAAATGAACGAAATCCAAACGCTTTTCTGATAGTCAGATTTATTTTGCGATTCATACCTTCTACAATACCACTATTGAACTCTTTTTTTGCTCTGAAAAAATTGAGTATAAGTTCTCGATGATTCTTTAGCATTTTAACAACACTATTTACCGGTTCTAACTCTGCTTCCTCAGCAAGTTCACACCAGTTATCTAGAAAAAGACCTGCCCAAGTAGGACTTTTGTATTCCCAAAATTTATGAAATTGTTCTTTCAGAATATACGCTTTAACGATGTTGAGGTTCATATCAATAAGCTCTTTCAGTTTTCCTTTTTGTGAGCGCGTAAGATTAAACTTTCGTTTAAGAAAACACCACCTCGAATTTTTAAGTACTGGCTCTTGCCCTTCCGATTTTAGTCGTTTTACTTCTTCAGCCCGCACTTTGTCTAATGCTTTGCCAAACTTCTGCATAATGTGAAATCGATCAAGAACGTTAATTGCATTTGGAGTCTTTTCTTTAATGACATCCAAGTATGGTCTCCACATATCGCTACATACGACTTTGATATTCTTACGAAATTTACGATCAATGTGCCACATATCGGTAAAAAACTGCCGCAATGTTTTCTTGGTTCTCTTCTTTCCAACCCAAAGAAGTCTGCGACAGCCTTTATCAATTTGATAAACAAGAGTCATATAGCAATGACCTTTTTGATACTGTACTTCATCAACGCCAATAGCAGTAACATCTTCTATTGTACGGTGCTTAAGTCCGTACGAAACGACTTCTTTCACTGCACGATATACTGTTTGCCATGATGTCCTAAATCGATTTGCCACTGTTTTCCAAGACATCTCTTTGGCCCAGTCGGCAAGATACTTTGCATAATAGTGAGTTAGTGTTTTCTTACCTGAAGCCCATGGTACTTGTTCAACTTTTATTCCACAGCCCTTGCATTCGACCCTTCTCATAGCGTATATAAGAAAGACTTGAAATCCCCAAAATGGAATAAATTGAACAGCTTTTTCAGGAAGATGATCGTAGCAGGTTCCTGGCTGATTACATTTACTGCAAACAGGCTTACTATTAGCACGAGCGTTCATTTGAACATTTATAGATTTTCGATCGGAGCTAAATTTTGCGGAGCCAACAACAAATGACTTAAAATTAAAACATTCATTGAGAATTGTTTTGAGGCGCATTTTTCTTACCTTTCTTCTTGGTCGTTGAAAGAAAGATAAAGTGTGCCTCATTTATTTTAAAGTAATTTAATGTTTATTCTGAGTCGGTTCTTTAATTTTGGCCCCCCCCAAAAAAAAATACCTCATTGAACTCATATAAAAAAAGTAAATATAGCCGTAGGCAGATTAGAAAAAGAGATGTTCAATTTCTAATGAATGAATGCTTATTGCCCACAAATTCTGGTGAAGACCCATAAAATTATTGAAAGTGAGTTGATAGATGAGGCATTTATTCCAAATTTTTCCTATTTTAAGATAGTGGAGAATGAGTTCGATGAAGAGAGTCTGAAAGAAATTAAAAATGCCATATCTGCAATTTTCCTGATAGAGAACACCGACTTCGTGCAGATAAAGGATAAGTTTGAAATAATAGCATCTTTAATCAACGAAGAAAAACCGGA
>JAAETN010000780.1 GCA_024228355.1 Maribacter sp.
AATTATTATACCGGTAAAGTGATGTGAATGGGTAATACTAATATACTTACCGTCATGCAGATGAGGTTTGCCCGAAGTATCGTAGAACAAGTCCTTATCCTCATAACCAGCTTCGGCCATTAAATGGCGAATACTTAAAAACCCCCTGCGGTGTAGTTCAGATTTCATGCCATCTAATCGGTTTTGACAATGATTTGTCAGCACTATTCCCTCAGCAAGGTCATTTTCTGACTCTTCAATCTTCCAAATATAAATCGTAATTGTCGGGTTTTCTCGTATTTTATCGTAAAGTGGCATGTGTAATTCAGAATATTGATAACTTTGGACTTCTTTGAAAAGAAAAGCTATAGTCAATAACGAAATTAAAAAGAAAAAAGGATATGTCTACCAAAACTGTATCATATGTACCTTACAAGGTAAAAGATATTTCCCTAGCTGATTGGGGAAGAAAAGAGATTGAATTGGCCGAAGCAGAAATGCCAGGACTAATGTCACTCCGTGAAGAATATAAAAACGAGCAACCACTTAAAGGTACACGAATTGCGGGATGTCTACATATGACGATACAAACGGCTGTATTGATTGAAACATTAGTAGCTCTTGGTGCCGATGTTACTTGGAGTTCCTGCAATATTTTCTCAACACAAGATCATGCCGCAGCCGCTATAGCAGCCGCAGGTATCCCCGTTTATGCTTGGAAAGGTATGAACGAAGAAGAATTTGACTGGTGTATAGAGCAGACCTTGTTCTTTGGGGAAGATCGCGAGCCCTTGAATATGATATTAGATGATGGTGGTGACCTTACCAATATGGTCCTGGATCAGTATCCTGAACTTACTGCTGGGATAAAAGGAATTTCTGAGGAGACCACAACTGGTGTTCACCGATTGTATGAAAGGGTGAAAAATGGCACTTTGCCAATGCCGGTCATTAATGTGAATGATTCTGTCACCAAATCAAAATTTGATAATAAATACGGA
>JAAETN010000781.1 GCA_024228355.1 Maribacter sp.
AAAAGAAATCCTAATTCGAAAATATTGCAAGATAAATTTACGAGTAAACTCGTCATTCCGGGAGACAAACACACTGTATAAGTCTCAGTGCCTCTATGTACCGTAATTATTCTAATTATTGGCGGATTGCATTTTTTGACTTTTTCTTATTCCAAATATTGGCGGATTGGGTTTTTGGACTTAAATTTTTGAACCGCCAATTATTAGAATAATTACGTAGCATTCCTTCCTCAGAAAAACTGACCAGTGTCGCCTGTAATTGTCAAAATGATCTCTTCTGCAAACAACCAGACACCCTGTTTCTGGGTCAGAGAAATCGATACCGAAAGAAACCTGGGGTCTAAAATTGCCTGCGCTCTGAAAGTCCGTGGCTGAGGATTATGAAACCCGCGGCAGGAGGCCCGTCTGTTCGGCCAGCAACGCGTGTAAAAGAATCCCGCGGGCGAGCTTAGCAATGTGTTGGAATTTGTGCACGGATCCTTATTGAATGAGCATCGACGGAAATCGGCGAAAATCGGGGTTTCCGGATGGTTTTTGAGGTACTGCAGGCCAACGACGCTACGGATCAACTTCTCCAAAGCAAACTTTGAAGCCGGGATGTGGTAGAGTATTGAGTGAAAATTTCAGCTCAATCGGTTAGGTCATTCCCAATCCTCCGCTTGGGAAGAAGAAGAAGAACAATAACAATAACAACGAACATACTCACAATGTAAATGATTATAGACCCTATCTCACTTCTTCGAAGTGGGCAGGGGATCCAAAACTACGCGCTGTCTCTAAAGGAAAACTTGTACTATACCGAATCCTTCCGAAATTAGTGATTTCAAGTGAAAGTTTTATGTAATATGTTTTATCTCCTAATTGCACCAAAGTGCACTTTTGTGCGCCTGGTCACGGAATATTACCATATGCACAGAATATGGAATATGTACTCAGCATACGTTCCTTGCCGTTTTTCCAGCCATGTCCCAGCTATTCCCGGACATCGGGAATATCAGGGAACACGTATCGGTACCTAGCTATATTCCATTTGTATGGATTAGGAATATGAATACGAATAGGTAGGAACATGTTACCATGTTCGGTTACTAGCTATTCTATTTTTGAATTCCAAATATTTTTTTTGGAATACCCAGGATTATCGTTCTCTTGGTCCAGGAATATGTTTTACTTGTTCCATCATATTGCTAGCTTGTTCGGACA
>JAAETN010000782.1 GCA_024228355.1 Maribacter sp.
AAGAACTCTACTAAAAGGGAAAAAGCAATGGCAAAATAGAGATATCCCTTTGGAATAGCCCCGATTTCTTGACCAAAAAATTTAGTGTGGCTCAAATGGGCGGATTCTGCAATCAGCATAAAACCAATGAGGATTAAAAAAGATAGTGCAAGTAATTGCATCGAGGGATGTTTGTTGATAAACACCCTGATTGGGTTTGCAAAAACCATCATGATTATTATCGAGATGACTACGGCAATGACCATTAATATCAATGCATCTGCCGGCTTATCACCTATGCCATTGGTCATTCCAACCGCAGTTAATATGGAATCAATGGAAAAGATAAAATCGATGATCACGATTTGCACTATAGCTTTTGAAAAACTAGTTATACTCTTTGCCTTTATGGCATCTTCGTCATGCTCTGGTAGTTCAACTTTTTCATGTATTTCCGATGTGCTTTTGTATAATAAGAAGAGGCCCCCAACGAAAAGAATAATGGCCTGCCCGCTTATCCCCGTTGTGAGCCATGAAGTGTTGATGAAATAAAACGGATTGTTTAGCCCTATCAAAAAAGATACAGCAAATAAAAGTATAATACGCTGTACCATAGCCAGAAGCAATCCTATGTTTGTGGCTTTTCGTTGGTCTTTCTGGGGCAGTTTATTGGCAACGATGGATATAAAGACAATATTGTCAATACCTAAAACGATTTCCAAAAAAGTTAATGTAAGTAATGCCACCCAGGCATCAGGACTTGAGAGTATGTCGAACATGGTTAGTTGGTTTTTATAACTATTCCTTTGGATTTATAAGAATCCCCTACAACGTTATATTCAAATGTGTATGAATTATCTGTTGTTGTCAAAATTTTCATATGAATGGATTTCTCCTCTGCCTTGTTTCTAGGATGTAATTTTTTTACGACATATTCACAATCATTGATCCAGCGAATGGATGAACTATCTATTTTACCCTCAAAATAGTCAACTTCCAATTCACCTTTTCTTATGAATGTCGTAGTTACTTCTTTATTGTCTATAGTGGTGGTAAAACGGAATTCCCCGTCTTTAAATGCTTTGCAATCCCTTTTAGGTTGATAACAAGCGTTTAAAACCAATAGGGTGAAAAATAAAAGGCCGATATTTTTGATCATGAACACAAAATAAAGAATTTAGTTGCAATTAAAATGGATATTCAAAATAAAGCA
>JAAETN010000783.1 GCA_024228355.1 Maribacter sp.
AACAATAAAGGTGGAAAATTCAATCGTCGTGTAAGGGAATTCCCTGAGCCATGCCTTCACAAAGTAAAATGCAATTGGAACTGCAAAAACCAAAGCAGCAATCATCAAGCGGATGTATTCCTTAGAGAGAAGTAAAAGAATACGTGGCGTGCTGGCACCCAATATTTTCCTCACCGAAATCTCCTTATATTTTTGTCTAACCGAAAATCCAAGTAATCCAAATAGACCAAGGCAAAGCACCAGGATAGCCAGTACCGAGAAAACTTCCAGTATATTTCCAATCTGCTTTTCAGTCTGGTACAAAGTTTGAATTCTTTGATCCAGAAATCCATAATTAGTGTCTGCAGTAGGAGATTTTAAACCGCGGATAATCAATTGATTATAGATAAAAAATACGAATTATTTGTTATGAATGTTGGCAGATAGTTAGTATCTTATTATGTATAAATGGCTGTGATTCAGACCTATACTGAATAATCGAGCTGAAGACTTTCAAAAAAGTTAGAATATGCGTAAAAGATTCGATGAACAGAATTCCCTATTTACCTACGATATCGCAGATGCCCAGATACCGATTGATAGCCGTGATGCTACACCTGCATTATTTGCGGCTTTGAAAATGCTGTGGACTAGGAGTGAGGACAGAAAGCGTGTATTGAATTTGTTGGATGAATTTCTTCCGACCAAGAGACCCACAGGGAGAAAAGGATTGGATTTGTGGCAAATTCTTGTATTAGCACAATGTAGATTATGTTTGAATATCAGTTATGACCGATTGCACTATATGGCTAATCAAGACATACTGCTTCGGCACCTATTAGGCATTCGGGATCTAGAAAACAAGGGAGCCATTAAGTGGGGCTATCAACGTATTTATGATAATGTGACCCTACTGAGTGACGATGCATTAAAAGTAATAAATACGGTTGTGCTGCAAATCGGCCATGATGTATTTAAAAAAAAAGAAACGGATGTATTGGACTTAAAAACAGATAGTTTTGCAGTACTGAGCAATGTACATTTTCCTACAGATTATAACTTATTATGGGACAGTGCTCGCAAAAGCTTGGACACGGTGGTTAAAATAATAGCTAAATATCCAGAACTAGAAGGTTGGCGCAAGATGAAAGATTGGCTCCGGAGCCTAAAAAATCTTAGTAGAGCACTGGGACAAGTGTGTAGTGGAGGTGGAAAAAATAAAGAACAACGAGTCCAGCAGGTTACCAAACACTACTTGGATAAATGCACTGCGTTGTATAATAAGCTGAGCTACGAACAAGAAAAAATGCCAAAAGAGGACATGGAAGATGTTGCAATGCAAGTAAGTTTAACTGAGTTTATGTCCCTGATGGCCAAGCATATAGACTTAGTAGATCGGCGTTTATTGCAAGGGGAAAAGATACCGCACCAAGAAAAACTGTTTTCCATTTTCGAGCAATATACTGAATGGATATCAAAGGGAAAATTGAATCCTGAACTTGGAAAAAACGTAGCTATTACAACCGACCAGTTCGGTTTGATAATTGACTATGAAATTATGGAGTCGCAGTCTGATTCACAAATTGTAATACCTCTAGCAGATCGGATTTTAGTCAACTATGAAGTAGGTAGTTGGAGCTTTGATAAGGGATTCTGGCACAAAGATAATAAAGCATATCTGATAGATAAGATAGAACATCCAATTATGCCGAAAAAGGGCAAACCCAATAAAGAAGAACAGGAATATGAATCAAACGAATCTTTCAAGAAATTGCGAAATAAGCACAGCGCAGTAGAGTCCAATATAAATGAACTGGAACACCGGGGACTGGATAGATGTCCAGACCGGACATACCACCATTTCAAAAGATATATAGGTCTTGGTGTGTTGGCTTACAATCTCCATAAAATTGGCAAAGAATTGTTACGATTAGAAAGAGAAAGAATAAAAAAGGAAAAGAACAAACAAGCAAAAGGCCGGGAAAAATTAAAGGGCAACATAGCCCGAGCGGCTTAAGGAATTACACCCAAGAAAACTCAATTCCATGGGACACCTATGAGCTGTAAGCAAAAAACAACCACCTAACGCGTACATTACATGGTGGCGTGATCATCATGGATGTCGACACATTAATTACGCTGTTTGACAAAATAGCACAACAAATATATTACTTCTATATATTGCAAAATACTGTGTTTTCTTAGAGACACTAACTAGGAATTAAGGATCAGTTAACCAGATGATTTTCCAATAATGATGAGCGCATGTAAAGAGCAGATTAATGTACTGGGAAGATAGGCTTTTTACTGTATGTGTCAACCCAATGGACTTGGATAGATGCTCAATCAGGCACCATTGAAAGATGATATCATCCAGCTT
>JAAETN010000784.1 GCA_024228355.1 Maribacter sp.
TAAATCTTCCATCAAAGCTGAGTCTACTACAGTAATGGTTGATATTATTCAAATCTTGAATGAATATCCAAATGCTAAGTTTACTGTTGAAGGACATACTGATAGCGTTGGTAGTGCTAAGTTAAACCAAACATTGTCTGAGTCTAGAGCAAATTCAGTTCGTGACTTCTTGATCGACAAAGGAATTGGTTCTAGCAGATTGTCTGCCATAGGTTATGGTGAAGACAAGCCTATTGCTACTAACAATACAAGATCTGGTAGAAAACAAAACAGAAGAGTTGAAATCAACTTAGTCAAGTAATTTCCTCTACCGATACGATTAAAATAAATTTGGAAAGCCCTGACAATACTGTCAGGGCTTTTTTTATTTTTGATCATGCACAGTTTTCTTGAAGAAATCGTCAATCAAGTTTATAGTGACCATGAGTCTTTAGAGGACACTATTTTTATTCTTCCCAGTAAAAGAGCGGGTACTTTTCTTAGAAACGGGATTGCCAATATTACCCATAAGACCATATTCTCACCGGAAATTTACAGTATTGAGGAATTTGTAGGCAATGTTTCCGGTCTGTCCAGCGCAACGAATACCCAGCAACTTTTCGAGCTTTATTACGCCTATTTAGGTCAAAACAAAACCGAAGACGAAAATTTCCTCGATTTTTCGAAATGGGGACAAACCCTACTGCAAGATTTTAATGAGATAGACCGTTATCTCATCAATACCGGAAGACTATTTTCCAACTTATCAGCCATCCAGGAAATCAACCATTGGTATTTGACAGCCGAAAAAACAAAAATGGTCGAAGACTACATAAAGTTCTGGAATAATCTGGAGGAACTTTACAATACCTTCAATCAAAGATTGTTAGAACAAGGCATTGGGCATCAAGGCCTTATCTATCGCAAGGCCCATGAGAATTTGGAATCTTATTTAAAAACTAATAGTGAAAACCGTTATATTTTTATCGGTTTCAACGCTCTGAATACTGCTGAAAGTAATATCATACAAAGAATACTCGAGACTAAAAACGCCGAAATCTATTGGGATACAGATGAATACTATCTAAATGACCCCATTCATGATGCGGGTTTCTTTATTAGAAACCATCAAAAGAAATGGCCCTACCTGCACAATAATCCAATTAAAGGAACAACTGCTTCTTTCTTACAAAAAAAGAAAATTCAGATAGTTGGTGTTCCAAAAAATATTTCACAAGTAAAATACGTAGGTTCCCTCCTAAAGAAGCTAAATGTTGAAAATAGTGATTTATTAAAACGTACAGCCGTAGTATTAAGTGATGAGACATTACTTAATCCACTACTTAATTCCATCCCTTCAGGAATTGACAAGGTAAACGTTACCATGGGCTACCCTTTGAATAAATCAAACTTCGATAGTTTCTTTATGCAATTTTTTGATTTATACATTAAGAAACAAGACAATGGCTGGTACTACAAGAACGTTTTGTCTTTTTTGTCACATTCCTATACCAGCCAACTTTTACAAGAAGGTACTACCAACTTAGCCGAAATGCTTGCTTCAGCCATTAAGGATAGGAATCTCACTTTTCTGACAGAAAATGAGATTATCCCCTATGGTAAGAATAAATCCCAAAATTTAAGTAAACTTTTCTTTGACAAATCAATTACAGCGAAGCAATTTATTGAACGTTGTTTAGAGCTAGTAATACTATTAAAAACCAAGCTTCAAGCATCTGGCGATAAAATTGCCCTAGAGGAACTTTTTAGGTTTTATGGTGTATTTAATCAAATACAGGAATTATTGGGTAAACACGGCTTTTTAAATGACTTGAAATCCTTACAAACCTTATTTAAGGAACTATTGGCCATGGAAACCTTGGATTTTAAAGGTGATCCTTTAGAAGGTTTACAAATCATGGGTATGTTGGAAAGCAGAAATCTTGATTTTGAAACTGTAATCATCACCTCGGTAAATGAAGGCATCATTCCTTCTGGTAAATCAAATAATTCATTTATTCCTTTTGACTTAAAAAAAGCTTTTGGGCTTCCAACTTTTAAGGAGAAAGATGCTGTTTACACCTATCATTTTTATCGTTTATTACAAAGGGCAAAAAACATTTACCTTATTTACAATACCGAACCCGATGTCCTGGAAGGGGGCGAACGTAGTCGTTTGATAACCCAATTATTAACCGACGGGGAAATTAAGGAACATATAACCGAGTTCATTGCCGTTCCGGAAATAAAGGTCAAACCAAATAAGGAATGTCAGATTGTAAAGGACGATTCGCTAATGGCCCTCATTCAAGGGCACGCCATAAAAGGATTCTCGCCTTCATCCTTGACCAATTATATAAGAAATCCTATAGATTTCTATAAGCAGAATCTTTTAGGCATTAACGACATGCTTGAAGTTGAAGAAACCGTAGCCGCCAATACCTTTGGCACCATTATACACGACACTTTAGAGGACCTTTATACACCTTTGATCGGGGAATATCTAAGCAATGAAAATCTAAAATCCGTAAAAACCAAGATTGGGGATGTGGTAAAAAAACATTTTAAAAAGTCCTATGCCGATACAAATTTTTTACGCGGCAAGAACTTAATCGCATATAACGTAATTATAAATTATATTGAGAATTATTTTGCCCAGGAAATAGTACAGAGCAAGAGGCATCAAATCAAAATCCTTGGTCTCGAGGCGAAAATGGAAATAACGATGAACATTCCCGAGTTGCAGTTTCCCATAAAGTTGAAAGGCAAGATAGACCGGATTGATGAAAAAGATGGCGAACTCCGAATCATTGATTATAAGTCGGGAAAAGTAATGTCCAATCAAGTTGAAATATTCGATTGGTCTTTGATTACTGAAGATTATAAATACAGTAAAGCATTTCAATTGTTGTGTTATGCCCTTATGTTCAATGATAGTGCGAACTTAAATCAACTTGAAGCAGGTATTGTTTCCTTTAAAAATCTAAATGCAGGTATTTTGAATTTCGCTACTAAAGAAAGTAAAACAAGTCGGCGTAAAGACAAGGCAATTACCCCTGAAACCCTTAATGATTTTGCGAAAGAATTGAAAAGCCTTGTTCTAGAAATATGTAATCCCAATATCCCCTTTGTTGAAAAGGAAGTATGATTCTATTTTTTATCCGGCCTACTTGGTCTAACTTCAATTTTACTGGGTAAGGTTCTTGGATGCATTTTTAGCAAGTCTAACACCAATTCACCAATATCCTCAGGATGAATTTTCCAAGCATCTTTTTCCGATGGCTCATTGTTATTAAAATGTGTGGCCACAGAACCAGGCATAATTGTAGAAACCTTTATGTCGTACTTACGTAGATCTAACATTGCGGCCTGTGTAAAACCAACAACCCCGAACTTTGTTGCATTATACCCTGCTCCCATAGCAAAGAAATTAGTGCCTGCAAGGCTCGCCAATGTTATGTAATATCCTTTAGAATCTTTTAAAGCCTCTACAGATGCTTTTAGGGTATGAAAAACGCCGTTTAAATTGGTGTTGATCATGTTATGCCATTGTAGCTCTGTCATTTCGTCAATAGGCGCAAAATGCCCTACCCCGGCATTGGCCAAAACCACATCCAACGTACCCCATTTAAGGAGAATGGCTTTTACGGCATTCTCCTCATCCACATGTTTAGTAACATCTGACTCAATGGCCAAAATATTGCCGTTACCCCCCAATTGCCGGGCGGCGGACTTAACACTCTTCATATTTCTACCGCTAATTGCGACTTTCATACCAGCCTCTAACAGTGAATGGGCAACAGCATACCCAATACCTTTTGATCCGCCGGTTATATAGGCTACTTTCCCTTTTACATTTGTCATTGATTACACTTTAAAACATTGATAGACATCCTGTAAAGTTAATAAAGAACTTCTTATTCATTAGACAAAAGAAAACGATTATAGTATTTTGATACTTACTTAAAATGTATTTTCTTTGACCCTCTCAAAGTCGGGGGATTAGCTCAGCTGGCTAGAGCGCTTGCCTGGCAGGCAAGAGGTCACCGGTTCGACTCCGGTATTCTCCACGATCAAGCGCAATTGGTATTGCGTTTTTAAACAAAGAAAGCCACCGAATTTATTTGAGTGGCTTTCGTGTTTTTAAACGCCCATGCCGGTAGGTATGGCCAATTGCATTTGCAGGCCTGCGAGATGGTCGGGAGCAACGAAGTTACTCCGGTATTCTCCACATTAAGCAGAAAAGCTGAACAATAGTTCAGCTTTTTTTATTGAGAAATGAGAAAATTTATTTTTTCATTTCGATAGAAACCAAGAGACTGTGTAAGCAGTAGCTTTTCTATTTACAGAAGGGCGCGAAAAAGGGAGCAGCGAAGTTACTCCGGTATTCGCCGCGAAAAAGCCACCATCTCTGTGAAAGTTTTATTATGAGATCTTTTATTACCTTTTAAAAACTTCCAATGTCAACTGTGGTTGTTGGTTGCTAGCCTAGGGAAAGTAGTCCTGATTAAATGCAGTCAGTCCAATAGAAGAATCTCCCCCTTAAGCCAGTGTACATAAGGGATCTAATACATCCCAGTTATTTATTAAGAAGTCTGCATCTTATTTTTTAACCTTCCAGTAGCTGCCATTTCCTAAGCGGACAAGTTCTAGTTGGGTCCTTTGGGAAGCTCGTTTACCGGTATTGATTAAATTGTAAATATCTGAAAGAATGGTCTTGGTTTCAGCAAAATAGGAATGGCCTAAAAAGCTGGTATCAATATTCGAGGCATCTATGGTTTCTATTCCCTGTACCAAGGTGATACCCTTGGCAGAATCACCTGCCCTTGGTCGGCCATGAACCTCTCTAGACGCTTTAAGCGCCACATCATCGGATGACACGTATAAGGTAATGGGCTTCTTGATCTTTGAGACCATTTGCGGCGCAATATCCCTCTTAAAAATACCTACGTCAATATCTGGCGCGGCCAAAATAATTTCTTTGATTTTTTTATTTAACTCCGGTTGCTCGGAGACTAATGAAATAAGCGCATTGGTTAAACCTCTATTGCCCATGCTATGTGCAATTAGATAAATCTCTTCGGCTTCCGATTTTGAAAGGTAGTCCGCCAAAAAATGCTTCATATTGGTTTCTGCCCACTCTATATTGGTTTCATCTACCGTGTATGCCGTGGTCGAAGCCTGTGATGGCCAGCTATAAAATACCGCTGCCCCACTGAAATTTAAATCGTATTTAATTTGCGCAGTCCGCTTTGCCGCATCGGCAAAGGATACATTATAACCGTGCACAAAAAGAAAGGTTCTCTTTTTTGCCGTTTGTTTAATAGTCGCTGCCAATACTTTAAAATAGTTTTCACTATCCAACAGCTTGATTTTTTGTAAGACAATATGCCTATTGGGGTTTTCAGTAAATTCAAGACGCCAGATCGACGGATTTTCAATTTCACCTACTTCATGGGTGAAGGGAATGCTAACTTCGCAAATGCCGTAATTGATATGGAATGGTGCCGCCAAATCCCTTCCAAAACGTGCATTGGGGTCAGAACTTTGAGTATCCTTCCTATCCGTGGCAAAAAAAACGGGTACCCGTACGAAACTGGGTTTTATCTCTATGTGAAAAACCTGTTCATCCCCTGCCGGTGGTGGGGGTGGTTCCGGAGGTTGTTCCCCGGGAACCGGGCCATTTGCCGCACCGGCTCGGATTCTGTTTACGCAATACGAAAGTATTTGATAGATTTCCCGTCCGTCCTGCAGCCTGAACGTACATCTGAATTCCAGGTAAGATTCACTATCATAAGCTCTATTTTGTTCCAAGAGCATCCTTAGCTTATATCCGTCCAAGTATCTGTAGTCCTCAAAAAATGTAATTTCCCTTCCATTAAGCATTACCCAAATGTATGAGTTTTGGATGGGCGCATCTGGTGCCGCGATCATGCGCAGTGATAAAGTACCAAAATCGAGGTCCCTATCCAAACATCTATATTTTTGGAAGGACTCACCGCGTTCATATAAATCCAAAATAGTGTAAAACTCCTGACCTTGACCAATGAAGCCGCTGGTAAACAACAAACAAAATAGAATACCCCTAAAATTATAGGACAGCTTGTTCTTATACAACGATATAAGCCATGATAAGAAACCGTACAAAACAATTCCGGGATATTTTTTCATTTTTATTACGATGTTTTAAGTGGTGTCAATTGGGTTGCATTAAGCAATTAATCACTCCCACCGGGTCGGAGATCCTACAAATACGACAGGCATCCGGTATATCATGTGGTTTTACTATAACCTTTCCTCCGAGTTCCTCTACTTTGGAAACACAATTATCAATGTTATCCATCGCACCGTCCTCCATCCTGGTTTGGTTTCATCTCGACTCCAATTCGACCACACGACGGTGCATTGCCGAGAGGGCATTATTAACCGCCTGCTTGACCAGAGGTGCATTCTCTTCTAAATTTCCCTCATATGAGTAATACGATCCACCAACCTTAAGCGTCCATATTTCCCCTGGATAGGATGCAGCATCGAAAGCGGCTCTTCCGAAATAGACAATATATGAATAATCTCCTAAAGGGAGTTTTTCTACAACGTAGCGTGAATCGGACATTTTCTGCCTCGTCATAATGACATAATCGTTCTTCGCCCTGTCATGTGCCGCCTCATTTATTTTTTTCGTTAGATAGACACTAATGGTGATACCACCATCTGAATTTTGGAATTGAACAGAGGCACTATTGTCATTCAAAAGCATAACATAGCCCGAATTAAAGCCCTCGCCGATCTCTTCCGACTTGACTAAAATCTCTTTAGCCGTGAGGTCTCTAAATTGCCGGTTGACGGGTGGGGGAGGTGGAGTTTCTTCAGGAATGCTTTCTTTAAGGCAGGAAGATTCGAATAGTCTTTTTGTTAATTCTTGCGCTGCATTGACGCCATGTACCCTAGGCTGGTACAAGCCACGCTTTTTTCGCCCTTCTGACGTGTTTATGAATTCAGGTCCCGGATTCCAAGGATTCTTATTAATATGAAAGATTTCATTCTCACTTGTTCGCATATAAATGGATCCTTCACCGTTGTAACCCGATGCAACCAGAATTGCTAAAGTCTTCTCAAGTTCAATCTGCTTTTCACGAGCATCCAATTGAACATCTTCTAGTAGTTTATCTATTTTTAAATTAGCGTAAATGTTGTTAAGATCAATACCTTCTTCCGGGTCCTTAAGTAGGTGTCGTGCCCATGGATTTTTCCTATATGGGCTTTCCTTTCCTAACATTTTCAAAAGATATACGATCTCTCTTGCCGCCAGCTCTATGGCCGATTCCGGGTTATTAAGACGTTCCCAAATCATTATATCTCCATGCATTTTTTTTGTTAAGGCAATATTCGTCCCGCGTGGGTAGATAGGTGCGCGATTTCTCGATTCCTCAAAAATAATGTCAACGTTGGGGTCACGAATTTGATTCCGTGGGCCAATATCAATTACACCATGCCGCCTTAATCTGTTAGGCTGGAGCTGAGCCCAACCAGCTGAAAAATTGGGTCCAATATTTACTATTTCCTCAATTTGATCCTTAATATCGTAATCAGCCAATTCATTAAGGATTACCGTTGCAAGAAGCCTAGAAGGAATGTTATTTGCTTCTGCACTCTGTCGTATTTTATCGCAGTACTTATTTAAACGAGCATCTATCCATTCTTGAACCTGTTCTTCAGACATTGCATCCCACTTCGCCTCACTCATTGTTGGTTGTACACCAACCCAATGAGGTGTATAGGCCGAAATACCTACTACAGTAAGTAATCCTGCCAATCCGAGAGCCCAAACAAGAACCGGGTCCTCCTCAATGACCTCCACCTGTCCTGAATTTACATAATCCGAGATTCCAACAAAACCATCTGTGTCATCAAGATTATCAGAAATCTTCAACTCCGAATCCCCCGTAAAAATTTTAAATTGGAGCTGATCTACGTGTTGAGCAAAGGTTTTGGGAATCTCATCTATGAATTTCAATTGTTGTGCGGTATTTGTTGTATTTGTGAATTTAAGCACCTTCAATCCCCGATGGCCAAGCTGTTCGTTTTCGGGATCATTTCGCATAAGTGCTGTGCTTCTACTAAAAAGAATCCCTGGTTTAATCTCGACTTCTTTTTCCTCAAAAACAGCTATCCCTTTTTCTGTATCCCAACTTAGAGTGCCTGTCGCTAAATCAATTGGAGAAATTTCTGTTGAATAGTCTGCTAAATCTTGCGACCCCTTGGTCTGAACCCCCTGTTCACGACCGGGCTGATATGCTCGTTCTTCAGAAACCATGGCTTGCCAGTAGCTGGTGGGGTAATTATCATCTGCAGCAAAGGGGTGGCCAGCATAATCATCCAGGAGAAAAATGTCTCTTCTGACCTTGCCGTAGACGCCCTCACGGGCAAATTTATCCTTACTCTTTGAAACAACTGTGATGGTCTCCACCCCAAATTGAATCCTGTCGCTCCCAGTAATGATGGAACGCAATGGTTCCGGTCTGTAGTTAGGGAAATCTCCTTGACCAGTGCCCTCTTCGATAACAGCATAGGGAAGGAAAAATTCCGAGTTATAGGTATCCCCTTCAAAATCACCTGGCTTGTTTTGGTTGAAAGATTCGACTTTATCGTTGTAGAATTTGGCGCGGCGGACATAGGAGTCGGATTCCCAGTGTTCTTCCGGATTCGTTGTCCATTCTCTGGATACCAGATAGGCCGAGGTCACCCAATGAAAGTCATCGACATTCCCGCGTGTTCTTGCCCAGGAGGAAAACAAAAGGCCATTATTGGATTCTCCTTCTCGCTGCCAAATTTGGTCATACCTGACGCTTCCTCCAGGCTCGATGAGTGGAGGCATGAATGAGTTGATATAAATGGTAAGCAAGATGGGGCCGATTAAAACAATAGCTAATACTATAGCAGGATACAAAAGGCTGGTCTTGGAAATGGACTGTTTTTCTGTTCGTTCAACCCTTTTCCTGATTTTCGAACGGATTAGGAAAATCACAAGGTTGAGTATGAACAGGATTAAGGTTGCGGCGGCGAGATAAAAGAATCTCTCCCATTCCCTCTGCTGTAGGCCGAAAGAAAAATAAAATGCTAATACAGAAAGGCCAATAGCTGACAGAAAGATTAAAAAATGGTATTCTTTTTGAATGGTTTTTTGAATGAGCAAGGAAGAGATCAGGATGATGGCAGTAAACCCGGCAAAATAGGTTATATCATTAGGTAAGGGATCAATAATAGCGAATCCCAGCAAAATGGTAGTGAAGGAAGCACCTAGCACGCTGCCGATGTAAATATTAATGATGCCCCTTTTTATATCCATGATGTGCGTTATCACTTTGGTCTTGTAGGTTCTATTTAGTTTAGTAATTTCCTATTTGCGGTCCGTTCTTCAATACGGCATAGATTATCCCAGATAATTTTATAATAGGAAAAATTAATTCTGAAATTTTAAATAGAAAATGATATAGATCATTTAACGGTATATTCTATTTAAAATGGAAACTAAAAATCAAGATCGACTTGTCTAAAACAATGATCAAATTCTTTGTTGAGGTAAAATGGGAATTAAAATGTAATGGACTATTTGTATTAGCACCCTTAATTTAAAAATAAAAGTTGTGTGCTAGCCATGAAATTATTAACCACTCCTGCAAAAACGTATCAATACCAGCTTTCCCGCCTTCATTGTATTGCGGACGGGCAGGCCCGCCGAAAGATAGTACAAGCGTACGTGTACGCCGCAGCAAAGTGGAGGAGTAGTGGGACCACATAAAACCCAAAATCCTTAGGAACTCACAAAGATGATATGGATCGAACAGGCTTCCATATCCCTTTCATCGTCCTTATCAACTATTTCAAAACCTCCCCAGCGGCATTAAGTTAAACTTTCGCTCCTTGCTTAAAAACTCCATTTTCCTCTTAAAAAGTATGAAATCGATAATGCGCCGAAAAATCCGGACATAAAGTTTTCCCCGTAGAAACGCTGTACTATAAAATCGATGTCAAAATCCTGAACTAGGCTCCAAGTTTTTAAAGGCTAAAGGAAAGAACTGACCCAAATCATTGCAGACCATGGCCCATTATTCGATCTTTGCTCCCCACAAAACAATTGCTGAATGAAAACCCGAATCATAAACTTCAGCGAAATCGATGAAAAAACACGAAAATCCATTTTAAGGGAAAGAGCGTCCCGGAAGTGCCCACTGGTTTTTTGTACCGGGTTTAAAGATTAGGGACATAAAGGAAGCAAAATGGGTGTAGCATCCAACACGGCAATGTAACTGGAATCAGTAGCCACGAATAAGGAAGTAGAACATATTCCTACCCCTACCCTGTAACACAATAATACCAATGACGCTGCGGATAGTATGGTGACCAGCATGCTACCCTGTCTGCTGCAATACGAATCGATAACTATGTTGAAATAGCTGAATATGGGAGTACTTGATGTAAAAAAAATCGACGGGAAATCAAGAGCCAAGTTCATTCGGTATTTATTGGATGACATCAAGGCTCTGGAGATTATGCTTGAAAAAGGGCTGATAGAGGACGATATTGTCCGAATCGGAGCCGAACAGGAGTTATGCCTGGTGGACAGGAATTGGCGCCCTACCAAAAATGCCACAGATATTCTCGATGCCCTCAAAGACCCCCATTTCACTTATGAGATTGCCCGTTATAACCTTGAGATAAATCTAGACCCCCTAGAACTAAAAGACAACTGCTTTACCCAGATGGAAGAACAGTTACGGACTTTGTTGAAAAATGCAATGATAACTGCCGATACCTTCGATACACAAGTTTTGCTTACCGGTATTTTGCCGACCATTGACCTAAATGAGCTTTCTATGGGATTCATGTCGCCCAGTATCAGATATGAGTTGTTGAACGAAGCTATAAAACAAATTCGGAAGAAAGACTTTGAGCTTCACATTAGAGGGGTGGACGAACTTTCGCTCAACCATGATTCCGTTTTGTTCGAGGCATGCAATTCCAGTTTTCAACTGCACTTGCAGATTGCCCCAAATGATTTTGCGGCCAGTTACAATTGGGCCCAGGCAATCAGCGGTCCGATTCTGGGCATTGCCGCCAATTCGCCATTGTTGTTAGGCAGGGAACTTTGGAGTGAAACACGTATCGCCCTGTTTCAACAAAGTACGGACACCCGTAGTTCTACCTACTCACTTAGGGACAAACAAGCAAGGGTAACCTTTGGTAGCGCTTGGGTAAAAGACTCTATCATAAATATCTACAAAGACGATATATCTAGGTATGAGATCATAATGAACACAGCTATAGAAAAGAATTCACTAAAGGAATTAAGGAGCGGTAATATCCCAAAACTTAAAGCCTTAAACCTGCACAACGGCACAATCTATCGCTGGAACAGACCATGCTATGGTATTAGTGACAATAAGCCCCACATTCGAATAGAAAATCGATATATTCCCGCTGGGCCGACCGTTTTGGATGAAATGGCCAACTTTGCTTTTTGGGCAGGATTGATGATGGCCAGACCAACAAAATTTGATGATATGCCCAATCAAATGGATTTTCTGGATATTAAGGACAATTTCTTTATGGCGGCTAGAAATGGCAGCAATAGCGTAATGCATTGGATGGGTGCCACCATCCCGACCCGTGATTTGGTTACCAAAGAGCTGTTACCCATTGCCTATAAGGGATTGGAGAAGGCAGGCATTGACAGGGCCGATATAGAACGTCTTTTGGGGGTCATTAAAAAAAGGGCAAAAGGTTTCAACGGAGCCGAATGGAATATCAGAAACTATCGTTCGCTTAAAAAAAAGGTCAAGCAAGATGATGCGCTCGTCACATTGACCAAATCAATATACGAAAATCAGCAAACGGGGCTACCGGTCGCTGATTGGCCCATGTTTGAAATAAAAAAGGGGTTCGAAATTGAACAGAATGCGTTTTTGGTGAAACACCTAATGTCTTCACGGCTATTCATTGTCAATGAAAATGACTTGGCCGATATGGCCACGAGCATCATGCAATGGAAAAACATCCATCACGTTCCCGTAGTCGACGATAATCACGAACTGTGTGGACTGCTCACTTGGAGCCATATGAACGCACATATAAAAGAGAAATCCGATACGACCGACATTAAGGTGTCCGATATTATGGTCGACCATGTCATCAAGGTTGATCCGAATACCAAAATCAAGAAAGCAATTCAGTTAATGCAAAAGCATCAGATCGGATGCCTACCCGTAGTAGATGAATATAGGCTTGCCGGAATCATCACCAAAAAAGATATGGTAGGGCAGTGGGATGATTAATGTACTATGTAAGATTCTTGATCGGTGTCACCAAGGGAGATAATAATATTCGGCCCTATTGCCAACGCACCACCTGGCTCACGGCAAACGGTCCACCGGACCTTTTACGGTCCTTTGGCCCTCTGGTCTATGAGCAAAGCGAATTAACCCAGAAATATTATGGAAAGATGGTTCAAAGGAGGGTTCGTAAGGAGATGAGGAAGATACCAATGAATATGTAATTATAATTTTAAATATTTTAATTGAGCTGAGATTCAATTTCCTCAATAAGCCAATTTACTTTTTCCTGAATATTCTTTAATTGGATTATGGAATGAGTAGTGAGAAAATTCACATTCTCACATTGTAACTGTAGATCTTCATACCCCATATCAAAAAGTGCTTCATCAACGAGGTTGTATTCTAAGTCTGAATTAACAAAAAATCCAATTTCCTTCTGAAGGAAAGGAAATAGTTCATTATGAAACTTCTTATCAAGCACATTATCAACGTTCTCATACCGACGACACCAGTAGTCGTACAAATCAATGAGTTCCGATTTGATGCTTTCAGAACGTATAATGTTTATTCCCTTAATTGAAATCAATGAATTATACGTTCCATATTTAGGGAAAAAGCTGTAACCGCCATTATGGGCGGTGAAAAGCAATTCTGAAATCTCACTAGGAGTCAAATTATACAGAGCACTGTGAGCAGTTCTATTAATAATCAAGTTCTGGGCTTCAAGACTTTTTGACTATAGATCAATGATCCTGACTAGATCTAGAGAATCTTTTCTAAGACTGGTTACAAGGCTTGAATAGGTCTCCATTTCTGTTGCCTTTAGCTTCTTGGCTTCCGTCCAGGAATTTACTTGCAGCGCAATAAAAATCCCAATCACCACCAGTAAAATCTCCCCAACCGCATACAGCAGGTATTTGCTGAACTTATTTTCAGTGAGAAGGTGTTGACGGAGTTGGCGGAAGAAACGAAACATGAGATGGTTATTATTACAGACAATTTACGGAAATAATTGACTTGGAGGGAAATGGTAAGCCATGTTAAGAAGATAAAATGTGAGTTCCCATGTCCATGAAGGTGCTTGAATAGATCGGACACGCTATCAAAGGGATACTATCGCCTCTCTTCAAATGGTGTTTCCTGGGCATTCTGATCCCTACACTTGGGAGCACACCTAGTTTTAACGTTAAAATCTAAACCTTTCGCTCCTTGCCTAAAAACTCCATTTCCCCCTTAAAAAATAAGAAATCGATAATGCGCCGAAAGATTCTGACGTAAAGTTTTCCCCATAGAATCCCTGTACTATAAAATCCAGGTCAAAATCCTGAACAACGTTCCAGGTTACAAATGGCGAAAGGAATATCGCTTTGTTCCGAGGAAAAAGCATAACGCCCATCCCCCCGTTAACCAAAGGGTGAATCTGGTAACCCGCCTGAATAAAGGCAGAATGTTTGTAAGGGGACAGGTTTTTAGCCGTTAGGGACCTGCTGTTCAACAAAAGTAATCCTTCGGCCCCCAGTTTACTGGGCCCTGCAGAATTAAAAAGATAGGATAGGTTGTAAGACAGGTTTTTGATGGAATGGTCTATAGAAATCGTGCCAACGAATGCCTTTGGATCAAACTCGGTTTCCTCCACAGGCAAGAAGTAACTCATCTCGCCTTTTAGGCTTGCACTCCCTAAATTTCCCGCCCAACCGGCCCCTAAAACCCAGTTCTTACGGCTGTAGCCCGTGAGGAATTGAAAATCATAGTTCCATTGGTTGGTCTTGTACATAAGGGCTGCCGAAAGCGTATTGCTTTTACTACCGTCAAGACCGATAGTTTCAGCGGGCAGACTAACAGCGATATCAATACTTGA
>JAAETN010000785.1 GCA_024228355.1 Maribacter sp.
CTGTGTGAAATACGTACTGGAATTATCCCTTTTTGCCTTAACTTGGTATTGATCGCATCCTGTCCTAAAAACTCTACCAATCTATTATTGGCCAAATTATCGCTTATTGCGAATATTTTTGATACATCATTAGCGAATGTGGTTTCAACCGTATCCCCCTCCACATAAAAACGTGTATCCTTGTTAATTGAATCTATTTGGTTCAGTTTCTCCATTGCCAAAACCGCGATAGGAAATTTTACGGTACTTGCAGGGTAGAAATAGTTGAAGTCATTGACCTGAAAGTCATACTCCTCGAAAATAATACTATCATTCACACGATTTATTTGGGTGAATTTTATTTGAACTTCATATTGATCAAGGCTATCGATTACACGTTTAATCTTCAAATTTTCGGAAGTTAAGACATATTCCAAAGGATTTATCACCTTGTTTTTCCTGGTACAGGAGACTGCAAGACATAAAAGGTATAAAACTAAAAGTAGATTTTTAAACATGAACTAAGCTTGGTCAATCTTCATAAACTTCAGCGCGATGGGGTTTTAAAGCATCTCGAACGGCAATCATATTCGATTCCTTAACCACGAGAAAAGCCAAACTATACATTTCATTTAAATGCTGATGACCTGTAATATACAACTCCAACTTTTCAATTGCGCTGAATTCGTTCAGATGTTTCTCATGGTGTTCGGCAGTTTTCCCAGCTGCTGGTCCCCTAAAGTCCCAAATAAGTTTTATTTTTCTGTTCACTAGTAATCTCTTGTTGAATTATTTATTGGTCATCGAAATTCCTTTTTGGCAAATGCCTTAAGATCCTTTATAAACCTCAAAACTGCTTCTTAATAGCCTTGCATTAGAAAGGGTATTATAACAATTTATCACCTAAATCTTGAAAAACCATTTGCGAAATCAATCGATTCGATTCTTGTAAGTGGGATTCCCAATTTTTCAAGGGTACATTTTAGGACATGCTAATCAAAAAATCCGTAGTTTACGCTATCTTTTTATGTTCGCATTACTAATGTAATAAATATTGTTTGAGGTCGCTAAAAATGTGTTAATGAAAGGGATTATAGCTTGTTTTACTTTAAGTAATTGTTATTTTAGCGGGATGTTTTTTAGATTCAATTTTTTTTCCTTCAATAAATATTCATGGGTACTCCTGGCACTTTTCATGATGTCATGTAATTCGCTTTGGAAAGACAATTCTGGAGAGGAACCTATAGCAAGGGTGGGTGAATCTTATTTGTTCAAAGAGGATTTTGAGCCTTTTTTGACCCAAGGAATGACTATGGAAGACAGCACAGCCTTCGTTACCGATTTCATTAATAATTGGGCTTCAAAGCAGTTGTTACTTTCAAAAGCCAAGATTAATTTGTCTGAAGGGAAATTGGCAGAATTCAATGCGTTGGTTAATACTTATAGAACTGATTTGTATACTCGGGCATATAAGGAGGCATTGGTACAACAAGGTAGTGATTCAATTGTCAGTCAATCCCAAATGGAGAGTTTTTATGAAAAAGAAAAAGAGAACTTTAAGCTAAAGGAAAAGATCATTAGTCTTAGGTTTATAGAATTACCTTTGCAATTTCTGAATAAAGAGATAGTGATTAGCAAGCTCAAAAGCTTCGATGATGAGGATGTGCGATATTTAGATTCCATTGGAGTCCAGTTCAAAAAACTACATTTTAATGACTCAATCTGGGTAAGTGCTTCTCGCGTAAGGGAAGAAATTCCTCCACTGACCCTTGAAAATCAGGATAGATACTTAAAAAAATCACAATTTTTTGAATTGCAGGATTCATTAGGGGTATATTTGGCAAAGATTACGGGAGTACATAAAATCAATGATATTGCACCATTATCCTATATTGAGCCATCAATAAAACAAGTGCTCTTGAACCGTAGAAAGTTGAATTATATTCGAAAGTTGGAAACCGAGATTATAGATGAGGCTATTAAAGAAAAAGAATTCGAAGTCTATGTACAAGACAAATGAGATTACCCTAATACTATCATTTTTATTTATTACTAATATCGCCATTTCCCAGGTTCCTAAGGAAATCCCTGATACACAGATTGAGCCTCCCCAACCTGAACTTCAGGTTAGTATGGGTATCAAAAAAGACTCGACCCCGAAATTCAAGAAGTTAAAACTTGATGGTATAGCGGCCGTTGTAGGGGATCATGTAATTCTGGAATCAGATATTGAGAAAACCCTGATTGATCTAAAAAGCCAAGGTGCAATGACCGAAGACATAACCAGATGTGGCCTTTTGGGTAAATTGATGGAAGATCGTCTTTATGCGCACCAGGCGGTACAGGATAGTTTGTTGGTTTCAGACGATGAGGTAAGTCTGACTACCGAAAGACAAATACAGTCGTTTGTTGCACAAATGGGTTCTATGGATAAACTGCTTAAGTTTTACAAAAAAGAAAACGAAGCAAGTTTAAGAGAGGACATCAACAAAATCAATAAATTGAGGATGTTATCTGAAAAAATGCAGAATAACATTGTTTCAGAAATTGAAATTACCCCCGAAGAGGTACGTCAGTTTTTCAATAAGATCCCTGAAAATGATAGACCTGTATTTGGTGCCGAAATGGAGATTTCCCAAATAATTAAACAACCTAAGGCTACTGAAATAGAGAAGCAAAAGGTAATTGACAAATTAAATGCGATCAAGGCCGATGTAGAGGATAACGATGCTAAATTCAGTGTCAAGGCCATTCTATATTCGCAGGGACCATCTAAATCTTCCGGTGGTTTACTTGGGTCTATAACTAAGGAATCTGGTTTTGACAAAACATTTAAAGATGTTGTCTTTAGTCTTCAAGAAGGTGAGATTTCCGACCCATTTGAAACAATGTTTGGTTATCATATATTAATTGTTGAGAAAATAAGGGGGCAAGAAAGGGATGTGAGACATATAATATTGATTCCTGAGATTTCCCAGGAATCTTTGGATGAGGCCAAAACAGAGTTAGATAGCATACGCAAGCATATTGCTGAAGGCAAATATACGTTTGCTGAAGCTGCCCGTAATTTTTCGGATGAAAAAGAAACCAAATTTGATGGTGGACTTTTAAGGAATCCCATTACCTATGATTCTAGATTTGAATTGACCAAAATGGATCCAGCACTTTACAATCAAGTGAGGAACCTCAAGGACAATGAAATTTCATTTCCAATTTTGGAACAAGACCCTAGAGGTGGTGGCCCTAAATACAAACTATTGAATGTTACCAATAGGTATGATGAACATGTGGCTGATTTTGCCAAGGATTATACAAGAATTCAACAATTAGCGCTTACCGAAAAACAATATAATGCCATTAAAAAATGGATGAGTGAGCATATTGATGAAACCTATATTAGTGTTAATGAGTCCAATAAAAACTGTGATTTTGCCAACAACTGGGTAAAGGAATAATTCATGTCAGACGTAAGCGCCATAAATAATTTAGTCCAAAAACATGCTGCTTTAAAAAAAGAAATAGCAAAGGTTATTATAGGACAAAAGGATGTTATAGACCTTATTCTTCTATCTATTTATACGGGTGGTCATTCACTGTTGATAGGTGTTCCGGGATTGGCGAAAACCTTAATGGTAAACACAATTGCCCAAACATTGGGCCTCGATTTTAAAAGAATTCAATTTACCCCGGATTTAATGCCCAGCGATATTTTGGGCAGTGAAATTTTAGACCAAAACCGTAATTTCAAATTCATCAAAGGTCCGGTATTTTCGAATATCATTTTAGCTGATGAAATAAATAGAACACCGCCTAAAACGCAGGCAGCATTATTGGAAGCAATGCAGGAAAGGGCAGTGACGATTGCGGGTAAACAACATAAATTGAAATTACCCTATTTTGTGTTGGCCACTCAAAACCCTATAGAACAGGAAGGCACATATCCGCTACCAGAAGCACAGTTAGACCGTTTTATGTTCGCAATAGAATTAAAATATCCTTCAATCGAGGAGGAAATAGCTGTTGTTAAGGCAACAACCTCTGATGATACGATTAAAATCAATGCACTGTTCAATGCTGATGAAATTTTGGAAGTGCAGCACTTGGTACGGCGTATTCCAGTTCCTGATAATGTAGTTAATTATGCAGTTACCCTGGTCAATAACACTAGACCAAATTTAGAGTCGACACCAGACTTTGTAAAGCAATACTTAGATTGGGGAGCAGGACCCAGGGCTTCTCAGAACCTTATCTTGGGTGCAAAGGCCCATGCCGCAATTAATGGTAAATTTTCTCCGGATATAGAGGATGTACAAGCTGTGGCTATGGGTATTCTGCGTCATCGAATCATAAAGAATTACAAGGCTGAGGCTGAGGGTATTATGGAAGAGGATATCGTGAATAGGTTGTTTTGATTCCCAAATACCAATAAGCCCTATAAACAGGGACTTCTTCACGTTATTTTTAAAAGCTTACCGTCGTAATTATCAATTTATCAAAATCGAAGCAATCCTTGTTCAAAAATTTTATTTGCCACACGGATTTTCTTATTTTCGCTGAATTACTTTAACAATAAATACTCTATATAATGGCATTTGACATTGATATGATTAAAAGTGTTTACACTAAAATGGCTAGCCGAGTTGACAAGGCTCGAGAGATAGTAGGAAAACCACTTACCCTGTCTGAGAAAATTTTGTATTCCCACTTGTGGGATGGTACTCCTTCAAAGGCCTTTGTTCGTGGTAAGGATTATGTTGATTTTGCACCAGATCGTATCGCATGTCAAGATGCTACGGCCCAAATGGCATTATTGCAGTTTATGCAGGCCGGTAAACCTAAGGTAGCCGTTCCTACAACAGTACACTGTGACCACTTAATTCAAGCAAAAAGAGGTGCAGCTGCTGATTTAAAGGTGGCAATTACAACAAGTGCCGAAGTATTTGATTTTTTGGAGTCTGTTTCGAATAAATACGGCATTGGTTTTTGGAAACCTGGTGCCGGGATTATCCATCAAGTGGTTTTGGAAAACTATGCCTTCCCAGGTGGTATGATGATAGGTACTGATTCACATACGGTTAATGCTGGTGGATTGGGAATGGTAGCTATCGGAGTTGGTGGAGCTGATGCCGTTGATGTTATGGCTGGTATGGCTTGGGAATTGAAGTTCCCTAAATTGATTGGGGTTAAATTAACTGGAAATATTTCTGGATGGACCTCTGCGAAGGATGTTATATTAAAGGTAGCTGGAATTCTCACTGTAAAGGGAGGAACCGGTGCAATTGTTGAATATTTCGGTGATGGCGCTAAAAACCTTTCCTGTACAGGAAAAGGAACCATTTGTAATATGGGAGCTGAAATAGGCGCTACTACTTCAACTTTTGGTTATGACGCATCTATGGAGCGCTACTTGAGGGTAACCGATAGAAATGATATCGCTGATGCTGCAAATGAAGTAAAAGAGCATTTGACCGCAGATACTGAAGTATACGAGAATCCAGAACTTTATTTTGACCAGCTTATAGAAATCAATTTAGATGAACTTAGACCTCATTTAAATGGTCCTTTCACGCCAGATTTGGCAACACCAGTAGGTGAATTGGGCGCAAAGGC
>JAAETN010000786.1 GCA_024228355.1 Maribacter sp.
CAATAGCCGGGGCATTACAATTGATGCGTGACGAGAAGTACAAATTTCCTGGAACGATAGAATTGGAATATAAAGTGCCTGAAGCTTCCAACGCGGTTGAGGAAGTCAAGAAATGTTTGGCCTATTGTGAGCAGGCCTTGAAATAAGGCTGTTAAAACTTCAATTAGAAAATCCCAAATCCTCTTTACTATTATTGGAATTTTTTAATTAGAATTTCATGATAGATAAAGTTCCACCAATCCAGCAGGTGTGGTAACGAAAATGGATTTATTTTCCCTATCCACTTTTGTGATGATCTCATCATTGATCGGTATCAATAGTTCCTTATCGCCTTTTTCAATTTCAAATAAAGCTTGCGATGTTGAATCATTAATACTTTTTATGATTCCAATATCGCCATGGACACTGTCTTTGACCGAGAAGCCGATTACTTCGTGAAAATAGAACTTATCTCCTGTAAGTTTGGGAAGAAAGGAAAGGGGAAGAAAAAGCTCGGAACCCATGATACGGTCTGCATCCTTCTCGGTCTTCACCTCTTCAAAATCGATGCGTAACAAGTTTGATTTATGTAAACGGCATTTATCAATAAAAAATGGAACCAGATTGTTTCCCAATGAAACAAAAACTGATTCCATGTTTTCGTATATCTCCGGTTCATCGGTATCCAGTTTAACGAGTACCTCCCCTTTGAAACTATATTTTGAAACGATTTTACCTAGGTAGAAACAAGCTGACTTGTCCATCGTTTCAGGA
>JAAETN010000787.1 GCA_024228355.1 Maribacter sp.
ACCTCATCGGTGACCTCATTACCACGTAGCTCTAATTGGTAAAGAACCTGCAATACAATCTCTCGGGAACGCGTTCGTTTCCGCATTCTACAAATCTCCACATTAAAAAAGAAGTTTCTCAAAAAACGGAGAAAGCCCCTCCCACCTTAATCCCCTGTTTGGGAAGAAAAGCAAATGGGGTAGTTAATGATTTAATAAGTTTTTCTTAATTTGTTGGCATATCAGGATACTTCTGCCCCGAAATCCCTAAAACCACTTCGTAATGGGTATACCTGAGTTTACAAGAAAAAAAACTCTATTTAATTTTATCAAACAGATTAACCATCTCTAAAGCTGTTAGCGCGGCCTCAGCTCCTTTATTACCACTTCTGGCCCCAGCTCTATCTATAGCTTGTTCCAATGTATCTGTAGTAATAACACCATAAATCGTTGGTATACCAGTTTGAAGCCCAACTTCAGAAATACCCTTTGCGGCTTCATTGGAAACGAAATCGAAATGTGGAGTTTGGCCCCGTATTACGGCACCGAGACAAATAATAGCATCAAATTTCGCATTTTTAGTTAATCTCATAGCCGTAATTGGGAGTTCACACGCCCCTGGAACCCAAAACACATTAATACCATCCTCGCTCATACCATGTCTAATCAGACAA
>JAAETN010000788.1 GCA_024228355.1 Maribacter sp.
CTTACCACCATGTGAAAAATCCAAAGAAATATTTTTACTTTATAATTTGTTTATCTCAGGGTACAATTGCAAAACCCCTTAACTTTGAAGTTAAGGGGTTTTGCAATTGTAATCTAGGGCAAAAATCTGAAGTTAAGGGGTTTTGCACAGGATCACCAAAAATTTTCTCCATGACCACTGTGAATTGAGGCAATTCGCTTTGGGATATGATAGATTATGGTATCCATAGCCCAAAAGTGGCGCTAACCCATTTTGGAAATTTCGAAGTTGAGGGTTTTACAATTGTACGGCAGAATAATATTTATGCCAAACAACAATCCTGCACAATTACGACCCGGCGCAGGCCGGGCTCATTTTTTTAAAAAAGAACAGGTGTCCGAAATTAGGCGCCAACGGTATAATTACGGAAACATTTATAACTTTCGACCACGGGGGAAGTTGGTTCTGATTTTTCGATATTTTCAGATTCTTGTTGTAATCCTACTTGCATAAAAAAATTGGATTTCAATCTTTTGTATTTGTGAAGAAATGGGGAGGGGATGGGAAAGTCCTGAACACCTGCGAATTTTTAAAAATTTAATTTGCGTAATTTTCGATTGCGGATGCGGAGGTGTTGAGCTCTTAGATTAAGAACGACTTTTTGTAAGAGAGGCGATTTGAGCGGCCCGGTCAAAAATTGACCACCCACTTTTTTTACACGAATCGAAAGCTGACGTCATTTTAGGAAGCTGTGCGAAGCCCGTTTTCGATTTTCATCCTTCTTCGTCGAGATATAAGCCTCCAAAGTCGGCGTAGTCGGGTTTTCTGCACTGTCCATTTATGCACCTGATTTTTTTATGTTTCAAGCCATATCTCCACAGCGGTAAAGCCTAGCGACTAGCGGTAAACGGCATTGGATAGACAATATAAAGCGCTTTCCAACGGCTGTTCAACCGAGGTTCTAGCTGCACCTGTGCTGGAGCTATACAACTGAAAACACAAACGTAAAAATTTACGAAACACTGGATATTTTACTTAAAGCGGGTGGCGCCTGAAAAAAATTTTTTCGAGA
>JAAETN010000789.1 GCA_024228355.1 Maribacter sp.
GCTAGGCGTTAGAGTGCAAAAGAAGTATATGCATAGACAATTATATTTAGTTTTGATTATTATCCTGGCGCTACCAGGGTTGGTTAATGCATGTATGTGCGGCAGAGATAGCCAAGATAACTCGCAGGCTTTTACGTATTACGATCACATATTTATTGCAAAAATAACGGAAGCAAAGCTAGTGCCATTCCCAAAGAAAAGAGGGTTTAAGATGGATAGGTTTATTGCTCCAATGGTAGATGAAACTATAAAAGCATCCTTCAGTGTAGAGAAAGTATTTAAAGGAGACCCTTCTATTATTAGTAATATCGAAGCTCTTCCAATTAGATATAGCTGCGGAATGCCTGTTCACATTGGAAGTCGTTATTTGATCTTTGCTAAAAGTAACAATGCACATTTAGGGCTGTGTGGCAGAAGCCGAATGATTGGTAATCTAAAGCCTATTGAGCAAATCAAAATAGATCGTAAAGAACTTAAATGGCTTGATGAGGCATCAAACAAATAGTCGTGAGTAAATGCACTCTAACAAAAGGGTCAAGATCGTTCGCTATCGCTCACTGGGACGCTCCGCTTCGCTGCGCGCCCCTTACCCAAAACGTTAGA
>JAAETN010000790.1 GCA_024228355.1 Maribacter sp.
GCCAGGGCATGGCCAAGTTCAATAATATCAGCAATAACCTTAGGGTCTTTTTGATCGGTTTTGTTTGGTGAATTACCTTCAAGCTCTTTGACTCTCTTTGTATGCATAGGATTCACTTGAATAAGCTTTACTTCCTTTTTCCTCAAATAATGAACAAGAGGTTCTCCATAAGGCCCGGTAGGCTCAAAACCAACTACAACATTTTTCAGGCAATGAGCTTTCTTCATTTGAACAATTTTGTCCCAAAAATATTTAAGTCCATGACCATTATTATGAAAACCAAATGGTTTGATGTCTTTTCCATTTGGACACCTACAATATCCAAAGTTTTTTACTTTACCAATATCTACAGTTACAATAAGTGTTTCATTATTGACTATTTTAACTTTCTTTGCTTGAATATTTCTCATGGCTATGCTCCTTTCTTAAGTTTTAAGATAAACCAAATTGCTGAATTACTTAAAATCAAAAGAAAGAGTGTAGCCTTTTTTTGTTAAGATTTAAATACTTTCTACAATATAGCAAGCTTTGTGGCTCACAGCATAGGCAGAAATGTAATTAAGACTTTTTCAAACTTTTTTGTCTTTATCGATGGAACAGCTTTCCAATCAAACCTCGTGGATTGGCTACCAACCCCAATACCGGTTCACTGTCCCATCTATTAATAACCTTACATAACGTCTCCTACAATAAATGTCTATTCGTAAAATAGAAATGCATTTTTTATTCCCTTCGGAGCCACCCACCCTCACCCAAAAAGTGGGGTGGGTGGCGGAGATGGGAATAAAAAATATTCCTTTTGGAAAACCCC
>JAAETN010000791.1 GCA_024228355.1 Maribacter sp.
ATATCCACAACCAAGGCGGCAGTTATTAAATATCAAATCGTTAGCAAAGACAGCTTAAAATTTAGAAAACACCGGTTAAATCCATAACCTTCAAAAAGCCTGGTACAAAAAACATCAGCCAATGGACCCATAGTTATCACCGGCCAGATACTAAAAGTTCCTTTGCTACAAACTCCACTGGAAGCCCTAAGCCTGTCAAAGAGAAAGCCCAAATAGTAATTATTAGCAAGTCCCCAAATATAGATGTGAGTGGTGGTTTGGCAAATTACGACAACTAGCGGGATAAGATATTTGTGGAACACCTATGGCTAAGTGTAAAAATATGAGGGAGTTTATTTGAAGACCTATGATTCTATGACAGAAGCTAAACAGTCATTGAAAATGTACTGTGCATTTTTTATAATCAAAATCGGAGACATCAGACCTTGAAGGCAACCCCTGGTCAGGTTTATTATGAATCGATTAGTCTACCAATGGCAGCCTGATGTCATGGAAAATAACTCCTAAGGGAGTTGTCCAGTTTATGGGACCAACTTCTAATTGTATTTGAGCAAAATTAACTAAAGGAACACTATGGGATTAAAAATTATTGGTGCAGGATTTGGAAGAACTGGAACACGTTCCACTTTTAATGCATTAAATCAATTAGGTTATCCATGTTACCACATGGTGAAATAATGGATAATAAAGGACATCTCGATTTTTGGAATAATGTGGCAAATTCACAACCCGATGTACAACATAACTGGAATAAAGTATATAAAAATTACACAGCCACTGTAGATAATCCGGGATGTTGTGTCTGGCAAGAACTGATAAAAGAATATCCTGAGGCAAAAGTGTTACTCACGCTTCATCCAGGAGGACCTGAAGCATGGTATGAGAGTACAATAAATACTATATATCGATTACACACTTTGTGGCAATTCAAAGTACAACGACTAGTTACTCCATCTAGCAGAGGTTCGAACAAATTTGACAATATGTCTGCTAAATTGATCTGGGAAAGGTCTCACAAAAACACAATGAATAATAAAAATGAAGCTATTACTAGATATCATGAACATATTGAAGAGATCAAGGCCCTAGTTCCTGAGGATAATCTATTGGTATTCTCAGTAGATCAAGGCTGGGAGCCTCTTTGTAGTTTTCTTGGTGTTCCAATTCCAGATACGGATTTTCCAAATACTAATGATCGTGCAGAAATGCAAAAGAATATTGCTAATAGGAGGAAAAAGGCAAATACAAGATTAACTGTTGGAGCTGTCATAATAGCAGGGCTAGCATTTGGATTAATCAAACTCCTATTATAAATTAGTAATCCTACTAAAATGAATAACTGTAATTTTTATAATAATGATACATGAGTGTTATTTATCCATTGATTAATATTTTACGGTTGGTGAGGATATTTATCGAATATTAAGAGACCCATTTTGTCTTCAATTAGAACCGGCTGTGTGAAAACATGGAATTTTCAAACAACTTTATCAGATATGCCAATAGAGGTTCTCTATGCCCATAACAATCTTTGCTAAAATCTAGATTGAGACTACAAATATTAATGTTTGAAAATCATTCTTTCATTTATGGCCGCCACAGAAGGCATTTCACTATTTTCAAACGAATAATAAAGAGCCCTATGCCCTTATCACTGCTAACAATGCCTTTTCACCCATTATGTTCATAATTCGCTTTAAATTATAAGCCAAAACATGGAGGCTCATCTCAGTACCTACATTTTAGAGTTTCCTCATCTGAAAATGAGTTACTCCCATCCATGATCAAAAATACAGTTAACTTTCCAAAAACCTATATGAGTAGTATGGAGAATACCTGTCGACTGACTTTTATTAATGACAATATTGCAGGTGTACTTGGTGATGTATTATCAATCCTTGCAGATAATAAAATCAATGTTCTTGATATGATGAATAAAAATCGTGATGAAGTGGCTTATAATAATATGGTTCTTGAAACAACACCCAGTGATGAAATGTTGGAATTCGTCCATAATAATGAGCTTCTTAATCATTTGCAGGTTATTTAATCCTATCAAGAAAATAATTAATTGAAGAGTCTATATTGTTAACTTTATTTTTATCAGGTGAATTAACCTGCATTTTTAACCTGTTAGGCTCTCTGATTAATATCATATTCAGAGAATTATCATCGGTTGAAAAAGACCATGGCATTATAAAATTATTAAACAGGTTAATTTCTCCATCATTGAAGCTTAATTCATTAACATAAGCATCAAACGGAAATTGCTTAATTTTTTTGAACCCTGGATCTGACATGAGGATTTTTTCATAAGGAACATTACTTCTTGCTTAATGCCGGACACGCAGAAAATGCCCTGCCCCAATCTGCCACAGCTACTGTAAATTGTCGCATTTTCCCGGGAATCAAAGTGGAAAAAGTACAAAAGGCACTACATAATGCTGTCAAAAATAAAAGTGTTGAAATTGTAATGCTGGATGAACCCACTGTCAGTCCAATTTCTGAGTTACGTGATGATGTAATGAAAGCAATAACCAGAGCTGTTGATGTACGTTATCCCGGCATTAACATTATGGGTATTATGGAATCTGGTGCAACTGATGGTATGTACTTTCGTAAAGCGGGAATACCAACATGGGGGAGTTCCAGTGTCTTTATGAATCCCGATGAAATGTATGCACATGGATTGAATGAACGTCTACCCATAGCTGCTTTTTATGAAGGACTTGATCACTGGACAATTATCATCAAAGAGCTGGCGGGTAAATAGCACATAGATAAACGAGGAAAATTCTAATGGCGCATCTTGAACCATTATCAAGAGATGAAATTAAAGACAATGATCTACAATTAATGCTGGATCGCTATCTCGACATTCGTAAATTTATCCCCAATAGTGTTTTGACCATGTCGAGGCGTCCAAATATTGCCAAGGCTTTTGCCGCTCTTAACCAGGCAATTCTCTATGAGGGCACTGTACCTGAAGAATTAAAAATGCTGGTGAGTCTGGTCTCCAGTCAGGCAACTGGCTGTCGGTATTGTCAATCTCATATGGCTAACCTTAGTAGTATTTATCAAGCCTCAGATGAAAAAATAGCAGCTGTTTGGGAATTTCAAACCAGTGATTTATTCACTGATGCCGAGAGGGCTGCCTTGAATTTAGCCTTCAAGGGCTCACTTCTACCCAATGAGACCAGTGAAGAAGACTTTGATGAACTGAAGAAATATTTTGATGAGGGCCAAATTGTGGAAATTATAGCCACCATCGCAATGTTCGGCTATCTCAATCGCTGGAATGACACCATGTCAACCAGTCTTGAGGAATACCCAGCCCAGGTTGCTGAACGTATTATCAGCAAAAAGGGTTGGGACAGAGGGAAGCATGTATAGTGTTGAACCCTATCAAATCATCACTTTATTGACTTGATAATTATCTCTGATAATTGATATGCATAATCGCCTTCCAGTATTTCAAGATGATTTCGTTCAAGTGGGAACACATCAACTGCTCCATCAGTGATAGAATTCCAGCCACAAGTTTCATCGTGCCTTCGTTCAATTACTTCTCTGCTATTTCTTGGAGGACATCTAAATAACTTAATATCACTTTGTACTTCATTGCCATCATATTTACTCAGGACTATAAATTGGTGATCTCTTATCGACAAATATTTCTGCATGGCTTCTGAATTATCTTCTGTTACACCTATAAGATTACTACCGTATTCCATAATTTTATTAAATATTTTTTTCAATACAATTGTTGGGTTATGTGAAATATGCCAGATCACTTTCTCTTTCAATAACATTGTCATTGATGAATTATAATTATAATTTGGAGCAGCCATATCCAAAATGCCTAACTGTTTTACCTTATTACCCTGTTTTTCAAGATTACTCACTATCTCAAGTGCTACAGAAACCCCTCCACTGTAACCCATAATATAATATGGTCCCTGATGCTGGTGTTTCTTAATATACTGGATATTATCAACTGCCATTTCCTCTACAGTATTATGAGGTCTATGATTTAGAACTCCTCTTGTTTGAATGCCTATAACCTTATATATTTTCCCCAAATTCCTGGATAGTTCATACAGATTATTTACATTCCCGCCAACACCTCCGACGATAAAAATAGTTTTAGCAGAATTTTCAGGACCATCATGCATAACAACCGATGTGTCCCATGGCTCATCAATATTATCAATAGGTTTAAAATCCAAACTCTTAATTTTTAATGATAAACCTTTAACTGTAGTATATTCAAATAGAGTTGCTATCGGTAATTCAACATCAAAAGTTTTTGATATTTCGAAAAATAATTTAACTGCTAATAGAGAATGCCCACCCAAATGGAAGAAATTATCATGAACTCCAACCTTTTCAATACCGAGCACTTTCTGCCAAATTTCTGCTAATTTAATTTCAGTCTGGTTTCGAGGTGCAATAAATTCACCTTCCCTGTTTGATTCTATATCAGGTTCAGGTAATGACTTATAATCAATTTTGCCACTCATAGTTAAAGGAATGGTTTCCAATGCTACAAAAGCAGATGGAATCATATACTCCGGTAGCTCTTGCTCGAGAAATCTACGTAATTTTTCAGCTGTAACACTTTGTTGTGATTCAGTAACAAAATAAGCCACAAGACGCTTATCATCAGTATTATCTTCTCTTGCAATAACAACAGCTTCCCCAACATCAGGATGTAACTGCAATGATACTTCTATCTCTCCAGGCTCTATTCGGAAACCACGTATTTTCACCTGATGGTCAATTCGACCATCAAGCTCGATATCACCACTCGGGAGATAATGCGCTAAATCACCTGTTTTGAACAAATGTGGATCGGATTTACTGCTGAATGGATTGGAAATAAATTTCTCTGCTGTTAGCTCTGTATTATTCAGATAACCTTGAGCCAAACCAACTCCACTCACATGTAGCTCTCCTGTAACACCAATCGGAGCAGGCTGCAGGTATGAGTCTAGAATAAATATCTTCGTATTTGCAATTGGCCGACCAATGGGGACCTTAACTGCATCCTCTTTTAATTGCTTTACTTCATACCAGGTAACGTCACCCATTACCTCTGTAGAGCCATACAGATTCAGAAGAATACTTTCAGGACACTCCTGTTGAAAACGTCTTGCTAATTCTACCGATAAAGCTTCACCACTGGTAATCCACATTTTCAATTTCGGTAATCTGTCTTGTATGTTTGTACTCAACTCAAGTATTGCTCTTAACAATGATGGTACCAAAGTGATCCGTGTAACCTGATATTCTTCCAGTCTTTTAAAAAGTAAAGAAATGTCCTTCACTACCTGGTCTGGAATAATAACGAGCTGGATACCTTGTGAAAGTGGTCCAAATATCTCCCACAATGAATCAATAAAATTAATTGAAGTCTTTTGACAACAAGTCTCTTCTGAACTGAATGGATAAGTCGAATACATCCAGTTTAAACGATTTACAACACTACTGTGCTGTATGACTACACCTTTAGGCCTTCCCGTTGAACCCGATGTATAGATAACACAGGCAGGACTATCCGGTGCTAGTGATTGTTTGGGATTTTCTATACTCTCCTGAGCGATCCCTGTCCGGTCTGAATCAAAACAAATAACGTTAATCTCAGTACTCGGAATATTATCCTGTAAACGACTGGTCGTTAGCACCATTGATATTCCAGTATCTTCCAGCATAAATGCCAAGCGGTCCTGAGGATAATCAGGATCTAATGGAACAAAGGCACAACCTGCTTTCAACACACCTAATAAGCCAGTCACCATTTCAATGGAGCGATCAATAAAAATACCGATTAACATACCTGAATGTACATCACGGCTTAATATATATCTGGCAAGCTGGTTTGCAGTTTGGTTCAACTCCTGATAAGTCAGTTGCTTTCCTTCACATATAACTGCTAATGCTTCAGGTGTGGATTTGACCTGTTGCTCAAATAACTCATGTATACAAATATCTTTTGGATAGTCAGTTGCAGTGTTATTCCACTCAACCAGTAACTTTTTCTTTTCGTTATCAGCTAATAAGGATAATTCTGAAATACGACAACTGGGGTCAATTACAATACCTTCAAGCAAATGGCGATAGTGCTCCAACATCCTTGAAAT
>JAAETN010000792.1 GCA_024228355.1 Maribacter sp.
CATGCGGACCTGATGGAATTCCAAATTTTATATTGAAAAAATTAGCGACAGTATTAGATGTTCCACTTTCAATAATTTTTAATAAATCCTTGGTTACCGGTAAACTACCTGATCAGTGGAAACATGCCTCAGTAAAAGCCATCCACAAAAAGGGCTCAACGAATCTTGCTTCTAATTACCGACCAATAAGTTTGACTTCTTCTACCTGTAAAGTTCTTGAATCTATTATCTCAGACAACATCAAGGAACACATGTCCGATTGACTTTTTTTCTGGCCAGCATGGTTTTTTGCCTAAAAGATCTGCCGTAACCCAGTTATTTGAATCATTCGACGATTGGGTAAATGCTCTTGACTCAAATAAATTTGTCGACGTTGTGTTCATTGATTTTGCTAAAGCCTTTGATTCTATATCCACTAAAAAACTGATCAGTAAGTTGAGGTGTCATGGAATTAATGGGAAATTATTGGACTGGATTTTCGATTTTTTGTCTAACCGAACTCAGTCCGTTTCAGTTGATGACAAACATTCCAGTCTAGGCTCTGTCCGCAGTGGAGTTTCCCAAGGAAGTGTGTTAGGTCCATTATTGTTC
>JAAETN010000793.1 GCA_024228355.1 Maribacter sp.
AATTAAATTAATAGGTATGCAAATAGCTATTAACTATTTCCAGTTACTTAAGTTTTCAACTGGATCGCCTTTATAAATGGCATACTGACTTAATAATCTTCTTTGATTGAATAGAGAATGATAATACTGAACCCCAATTAGTTTCAAAAAAACCCTTTTGGAGCATAAACAATGAAAAATCCTATCTCACTTTTCCGGCATAAATCAAATATTGCTTTATATCTATGTATATTGATTTTGACTTTTTATGTCCTTCCTGTGCAAGCAAGTGTTGTGTTCAATGAAGATTTCGAAACAGGTATTGGAACCTGGACCATAGATAATGGGGTTTGGGAGATTGGTACGCCTACAAGCGGACCTGCAAGCATACCTGGAAGCGCATACAGTCCCACAAATTGCATGGCAACGATCCTGGATGGCAGTTATCCTTATGGTCCTGGCAGTCGCTTGATAAGTCCAGAGATAGACGTACCGGCAGTTGCTGAAGGAGAAGAGGTTTTGTTGAGGTTTATGGAACATTACACATACTCACCC
>JAAETN010000794.1 GCA_024228355.1 Maribacter sp.
TAACGTTTACAGCAAGCGAAAAACGCGAGCTTGCGAGCATTTTTTCGATTGCCTGTGATTGTTAGTGTTTCCTAACGTCACTTTTTTCACGGCCGTTTCCATTCTGATGTTCTCCATCAAGGAAATAGCACATTACGACATTTATGCAGCAGGAAATAACTATTACCATGGGCATATATGTATCGAAATCCAGTGGGCTATTGTAAACAATACCCATCCCGACAAAGACCCATGGAAAGGATATAATCAGACCAACCGTCCCAGATATCCAACCAGACGAATTTAGCTCACCAGTTGAATTTGTAGTTAGAGCAGCAAGAATAATTAGGGCAGCTAGAGGTGTGTAGATCAAGGTTACACCACCAATCCTTCCCTTTTTTAATAAATTCAACATTACACAATTATCCAAAACATTATGAACACTAACGTTGAACGCATGCGAAAATTTGTAGGCCGGAGGCCGAAAAAATTGTCGCATGCCGTTTTTTGTTAGGGCTGAATACCACAATCATTTGGTTAGACCTCTAACTGTAAAGTACCTATGGCTATTCCTTTTTGCCTTAGTCATTCCTTTTCCACCAGCTTCCTTTAGTTGAATAATCAATCAGTATTAAACCCACGATTAAGAACACTAAATGGGATAGTTCAACTAGGTACAGCAATAAATAACTTTGCCCTATGACACCCAAATATCAA
>JAAETN010000795.1 GCA_024228355.1 Maribacter sp.
ACCGCCAAAACAGAAACATCTTTATTGCCTATCTGGCTGAAAGCAGGAGAGGTAAATTGGCCAAAAAAAGAGGAAGCTCCACTTGCAACCGGAACACTTACCAGATACTCCTGGCCTAAATGGAACTGAGGAAAAAAACTTTTTGTTATTAACTGACAAATAATACCAACAGCGACTACAACTATAGGCCCTTGTACTAATTTAAATATTTTATGTTTCTTTGTCAGGTACAATTCCCATGATAATAGAAGTACCATTGAAATAATAGCAATTATTATTGCCCCGGCTGTTACATGTTCAAAAAACTGCATTAGTGCGGTAAACGTGCTGCCATCACTCAATTGGTTATGATAATCAGGCCCTTTCCACTCTCCATCATATCCAAATGCAAAAGGTAACTGTTTTATGAAAATAATGATTCCAATGCCCGCAAGCATTCCATTTACAGCTGACAATGGGAAATAATAACCGATAATTCCGGCTCTTAACAAACCAAGGATTATTTGAATTATGCCACCAATGACTACGGCCAACAAAAATGTTTCAAATGGCGTAGTAAGCAGTGCAGTCAAGATAATTACAGCCAGGCCAGCAGCAGGTCCGCTGACCCCATGTGTAGATTTACTTATCGCCCCTACAAGTGTCCCCCCCACAATTCCCGCAATAAGACCGGAGAACAGGGG
>JAAETN010000796.1 GCA_024228355.1 Maribacter sp.
AAGGAGTTGGAAGCTGAAACTCGGCCCAGTTGTGCCTATGCTCAAATGATGAAAATCACCGGTGAAACTAGATTTTTAGGATTTTTTTCTGATTTTTAATAATTATGCAAAAAAGGACCATGTTCCTCCAAAATCGACTTTTTATCCTGAGGTGCCCATAGCATGTATGATATATCATTCGAACCGCAATGACCCGGAGAGCTCATTTCTGAAGAAATTTCGGAGCTAGCTCCCCCTGGTGGCGAGATATTCATGCATGTATAGCTGTTGTCTCGTTTTTACGTGTGGAAATGCTTTATGTACTCGTAATCCCACAAATCATACAAACGCAGAAATCGTAGTTCTAAAACTGTTTTGTTTCGTTTGTTTCTGCCAGTATTACAATGCTAATAAACAGTATTAATATACTCCACAAATCACATGACGTTACACTGGGTAAAACATGCCTATCCAGTACCACAAATTGTTCCATATTTTATCACCATTGGGTGCCCTATGTTCCATTCTAAACATGTATTGATACAGGTATGTTGGAAGGAGCTCCAATGTAG
>JAAETN010000797.1 GCA_024228355.1 Maribacter sp.
CCCCAGTTTGGGAGACGTAATTTGTGAGCCACCCCTTCAGTTTCTCCCAATTGTAGTGAAGTGACTCAGTCTATGAAGGAAGTTATTCCTTGCTGCAGCAATGATGCCGAGGGCAACAGAAGAGAAGAGGGGAGAGTGGCAATATTTGAGTCAAAACGTCAATACGGAACCATTACTCCGGATACTTACAGTCCCGGCCGCGACCATAATTCTCTTTACTTCTATTGGAACTACACCTATCCCCACAGTAAAAAGGATTTTGGGATCAAAAAAGGCGACTTAAAGTAACTTATATCTACCAGTTTTCTTGCAAGCCAGGTTTAATGCCCGATGCAATAGATATTCGGGTGATTGATAATGGATAACTATGATACGACACATGGGCGGAGGTGTGTTTATGCAGGGAGGGGACCTTCACGTCTGAATTGACACCGTCTCCCTTACTGTGCTTTCGCTTACTGCATTTATTTACACCATAATATATTCAATTTGTTGTTTGCTGGTTGTTGGCATGTTGATGGTGGGATGTTTGCGGGTGTAAATAAACTTTTTCTATGCAAGGAAAATGCAACCCAAAAATGAGCATAATGAGACGAGTAACTTTTATAACTGTACATTATGTCCAGAAATACCTCGATAGTGAAATATGCGCCGCCAAAGATCCGTTCTGGAAGGGACTTCTAAATTTTAAAAGTTAACCAAAAAACAATCTTTTTCTCCTTTGAACGCACTTTTCGTGTTGTTCCGTCTGGTTTTGACATTTATTTTAAAGACCTAGAAAGGGCAAAAATGAAACTTTGTCAAACGAAAGAGCATAAGCCGGCGAGTAACTTTTATAATGTACCTATGTCCAAAAGTCCTCCGTTAGTGCGCTAGTCCTCCGTTAGTGCGAAAAAATTACATAATTAGAAGAAAAAAAGTGTTTTTAAAAAAAATTGAAATTGCTCCCAACGCCACTACAATGTATATCGGCCCCGGTGGCTTCAATGGTAGCATTTAAATTTGCATCCGATGAGGGCAGCAACTCGAGATACCAAGCA
>JAAETN010000798.1 GCA_024228355.1 Maribacter sp.
CCATTTTCCCTGTTCGCTAAACCTTTGTTTGAATATTCCAATTAGCCCAATCATAATTGAAAACCCGGTCAACTGCTCCCAAACTGCCAATGTCAAAGCTTGCCAATTCCATCCGCCGGAAAATGGCTCTATCCCAAATTCTTTTGTACCGAAATAAAACGTTATAGGAAATACAATAAGGATGTAAAACTGGGCAATCAAAAACCACCATAATCCCTGCCTGTAAGTAATTCTTTCAAACCAATTGTATTTTGCAAACAATATCCCGAATACAAGCATGGCTATGTATTGAGGAAAATAAGGTAGTTGAAGGCCTGTGCCTCCGAGGGATGAACCTAGCGGAAACCATAACCGAACAATAAATGATACGGCACTTATCGTAAGTGCCGCTAGAATGATGATCAGTGGCTTAGGAAAGGCTGGTGGATTTGTCGATGGGACTTTTTTATTCCGGAATATCAATCTGTAAACGACATAAATAAAACTGAAAAAGATGAGCGTTTCAACAAACCACATCGGACCGAATCCAAAGCCCTGGTGTTCCCTGACATACTCAATAAAGTTGTAATCAACTCCCTCAACCAACCATAATCTCATATATATGGTTAAGGGGGAG
>JAAETN010000799.1 GCA_024228355.1 Maribacter sp.
AATGTGCATCCGTTTGTCCGGTTGACTGTTGTGTTCCTGATGAAGATCACGTTGAGACCGAAGAGGCCTTACTTGAGAAAAAAGCTTGGCTTCACGCTGAATAGACGTTTTCTTTTCTTTAGCTAACTTAATTGAATATATACGGTATCTGGCAATCCTGAATACCTGAAATGTTTTATTGCCTTAATTCAACAATTATTACTGTAATTGTTGAATTTTTTTATGGCCCAAATTTTGAGTGTTCAGCTTAAACCTTGCGCAATCTTCATGATAAAATATGCTTCAAATTACCTGATAAATGTCATAGTCTAGGCTTTGGACTCGGTGTACTTTTATGCCGATTTATAAGACACAATACCCCTGTAATTAGTTGAATTACATCATTTTTAAAGTTATACCATCTAAACCCCAAGGGTGTTGAAAAACGCAAAGTCAATATGAAAGAAGAATCCAGAAAATTAATTTGCGACGCCAATGAAGCTGTTGCTCAAGTTGCACATAAAACCAATGAGGTCTGTGCCATTTATCCGATTACCCCAGCCTCACCGATGGGCGAACATGTAGATGTGTACAGTTCTAAAGGACAGAAAAATATTTGGGAAAACGTTCCTAGAATTGTTGAAATGCAAAGTGAGGGGGGTGCTTCAGGAGCTGTTCACGGATCTTTGCAAGCGGGTGCATTGACAACTACATTCACTGCCTCCCAAGGTTTATTGTTAATGATACCTAATATGTACAAGATTGCAGGGGAATTACTCCCTTCAGTTATACATGTTGCGGCGAGGACCATTGCTACTCATGCACTTTCAATATTCGGTGATCACTCTGATGTCATGGCAACAAGACAAACCGGTTTCTCCATGTTATTTGGTGGTTCGGTTCAAGAGGCCCAGGACTTTGCACTAATTTCACAAGTGGCAACTTTAAAATCAAGAGTTCCTTTTTTAAATATTTTTGATGGATTTAGAACCTCTCACGAGATTTCCAAAATTGATGGAATCCCTGATGATGTCATTAAGGATATGATGCCGGAAGATGAAATCATGGCACATAAGAAAAGATCATTGGATCCAGATAATCCTGTTATAAGAGGAACTTCGCAAAATCCGGATGTTTTCTTCCAAGCCAGGGAGGCGGCTAACCTTTATTATGATAAAGTTCCAGGAATAGTTGATGAAACTATGAAGGAATTTTATAAACATACAGGAAGAAGATATAGCTTATTCTATTATGTAGGTCATCCTGAAGCAGAAAAAGTTATTGTGATAATGGGTTCTGGTCAAGGTCCTGTAATGGAAGCTGTTGACACCATGGTTAAAAATGGTGAAAAAGTCGGTGCTATTATCGTGCGCTTGTTCAGACCATTCTCTATAAGTCACTTTATAGATGCGTTACCGAAAAGCGTTAATAAAGTTGCTGTTTTGGACAGAACCAAAGAACCGGGTAGTGTTGGTGAACCTCTTTATCAAGATGTGGTAACAGCCTTTATGGAAAGCGAAAGAGCAATGCCAGAAATTATTGGTGGCCGATACGGATTATCTTCTAAGGAATTTGACCCGGCCATGGTTAAAGCTGTTTATGATGAATTGGATAAAGAGCAACCATTAAACCACTTTACAGTTGGTATTAATGACGATGTATCTTTCAGAAGTTTAGAAATTGGCAGCAGATTACAGACTATTAAGGATACGTTCAACTGTATGTTTTATGGTTTAGGATCTGATGGTACTGTTGGTGCAAACAAAAACTCCATAAAGATTATTGGTGAAACGACCGATAACTATGTCCAAGGCTATTTTGTGTATGATTCCAAAAAAGCGGGTGCCCAAACCATATCGCATTTGCGATTTGGGCCTGAACCAATATATTCAACATATTTAATTCATAAAGCGAACTTCATTGCATGTCATCAATTTAATTTCATTCAAAAATATGACATATTAAAGAACATCAAAAAAGGCGGCACATTCTTATTGAATTCCCCTTTTGATAAAGATGCTGTTTGGGAAATACTTCCTAAAAAAATG
>JAAETN010000800.1 GCA_024228355.1 Maribacter sp.
ATGAGTATCCAGACCAATGAATATTAGTGTATCTTTGTGCATGCTAGCCTCCAGTTGTAGGTGTAGTGCCTATATTACGGCTCTGGCCCAGCTAACCCACGATAACCTGGAGACTAGCACTCCAGGGAATCATTATGTCTAGGCTGTAGGAGAACAATGAAATCTAAGCAAGTAATTGTGATTGGTGCTGGTATTGCTGGTTTAGTTGCTGCGTATCAATTAAAAAAACAGGGTATAACGCCTGTCGTTTTGGAAGCATCAAATAGGGTTGGAGGTCGAATGATTTCTAGTTCTTCTAAAGGCTACCTAATGGACGAAGGAGCACAATTCCTTTCAAGTGAATATTCTATACTATCCAAATTAATTGAAGAAATGGAGCTAATGCAAGACTATGTGGAAACATCCTGTTTAGTTGGTGTTGTGCGAAAAGGAAAAGTTAAAAAATTCAGATACGATAGACCTTTTTCCTTATTAACTGGCGGTTTGCTAAACACTAAAGAGTGGATGTCATTTATTCTAGGTAGTCTCAAACTATGGAAAAACACTCGTAAACTTCCTCTGAATAATTACTCTGCTTGGATTGAGTATGATAATGAGTCAACTGAAGAATGGAGTAACCAATATTTTGGAAAGTCACTAACTGAATATTTCATTGAGCCTTTGTTAGAAGCATTTTTTTTTCAAAGACCCGATGAGACATCAAAAGCATTAGCTATGGCCATTAATGCTTTTGGGGCGCATAAAGCAAAAACTATGACGTTGAAAGGTGGTGTAGGTAAATTGCCTGAGTTAATCGCAAAAAATCTCGATGTGCGACTAAATACTAGTGTTAATGATATATCGCTAACGGGTAATCAATTATTGATCAACACAAGCACCGAAAACTTTAAGGCTGATAACGTTATATTAGCTACTCCAGCACCAATATCTAAAAAAATTCATACATTTTCAAATACATTGGAAAATGAACTGTTAAGTACAAGCTATAGCAGCACAATTAATATAACCATTGCTTTAAAAGATAAGTTATCTCCAAAAGTGAATCTTAGTGAAGTTTATGGTGTCTGGATTCCACGCAAAGAACGAAATGTAATTTCCGCATTTACAATCGAAACAGCAAAGCATGGAGACAGAGCAAAGTCTGGTGAATTACTTCATGTCATGCTATCAGGTGAAGCTGGGGATATTATGATAAAACAAAAAAAAGAAGAAATTATTAAAATGATATTATCTGAGCTTGAACAGTACATACCTAGCGTTACAAAAAGTGTAGCTTTCACAAAGGTATTTAGATGGAAATATGCTGAACCAAAATCCCAGATCGGGCGGTGTAAAAGAATTGATAATTATCGTAAATCTATCAGCCAGGATGATAAGGTGATTTTAGCAGGTGATTATCTAGGAATGCCTTTTACAGAAGGTGCGGCCGAAACGGGGCTATGGGCTGCTCAAAATATAAAAGCATAACAAGGCAATTAAAATCGCCCACAAAGAGCTGTGGGCTGGGCTCGCTACGCTCGCCTTTTATTGCGACGTTAGCAGCCCAAAGGGCTATGCATTTTTGTCATCTACAAGTTTAAAAAAACAGTGGCACAAAAAACCTGTACAACACAGCATCAAGTTAAAGATAAGGAGTCAATTCAATAAACAATGCAGTCATTGTCTTTCAAACGTATCTGCAATCAACGTTCAGACAATTATCATGCAGCTTGTAAAAATACAACCTTTACAACCCAGGGCCATAGGTCAATAATGGTGTCACTGGTACAAAGCCAAACTGGAACAAAAGCGCACGCAAAGCGTGTCAAAAAGGAGGCAAGTTGAAACCATCAATACAAATTTACAGGGCGGCAAAGCCAAAGCATTCTTTGCCGCTAACAAGTCGCTCGTGAAGGATGCTGCGCGCTATCGCGCTTGCACCTCACAGCTCAGGCGTTGAGGCTGTAGGAAAACCTGTGGATAACTTTTACGTTTTAAAAACCGGAGCGGAGAGTGCCTTGAAACTGTGTTGGCAGAGGTTTATGACCCTTATATTCACGTACAGACGCGTATTTCCAGCAGATTTTTTGCAAAA
>JAAETN010000801.1 GCA_024228355.1 Maribacter sp.
GGAGCTTCCCTATGAAAACCTGTTAACAAGGTTAACTGCCGCTATTTTCTTTCTTGATGTAACGGATGAATCTAAGTTGGATGAAATATGGAAAGAGCTAGACAAACATCCTATGCTTATTTATAGAAAAAATGAAGAACAAAAATTGTCAAAACTGGAGTGGCGGGTTGAATTCAATAAAGACTTTGAATTGTAATTTACCAATCACGAATTGATTTTCAGTCATAAAACCCGAGTCAATCTAAACTTGACATCTTTCTCAATAAAGAAATCCTCGGCTTATAGGTTTTGATCAGAATTTTACTGATCGCTAAGCTCATATGTCATTGTTTCTGTTTTGTCAAATATAAAATTAAGAGGTCTGAATGTAGATTTTCAATTGTTCCGTAAGTACCTGAACATGAGGCGATTTTACCATGTTTTGGTGATTGCCCGGCACTCGAATTGTCTTAACACCTCCCGTTGCAAAGTCTTCCCAGCCCAAATCTGGCTCTAAAGAAATATTCTTATCTCTTTCAGTAGCGTGGAACAGTATTATTTTTCCATGATAATCGGTGAAGATAAGAGTGAGGATTGTAGCACCTTGCCACGACTGTACTGGTTTTATAAACTTGCATAAATGGTTGGGTCTATAGCTGATGGAATGAGAATGTACGCTTTGCTTTTCTTTAGAGGCTTCATATCGGCTTCGAAACAAGATAATTATCTATGACCAAATAATCTATCTCAGTTTTAAGAAAAGTGTTGATTGCATCGTGTGGTGAGCACACTATCGGTTGGCTGTCATTAAAAGAGGTGTTTAAAACGATGGGGACTCCCGTCAGTTTTTCCATTTCGGAAATCAGTTTGTAGTATCTGGGGTTGTCATTCCTGTTTACTGTCTGGATGCGACTTGTGCCGTCAAAATGAGTCACCGCGGGAATCATCGCTTTCTTATCTTGCAATACCTTAAATGCACCCAACATGAAACGAGCAATGTCAGGCATTTCAGTATTCGGTAAGTCAAACCAATCTTTTGCTTTTTCTTCCAATACGCTGGGACAAAATGGTCTAAAGACTTCTCTGTGTTTTACTTTAGTATTAAGCAATGAAACAACCTCTTTTTTTCCAGGATCAGCAAGAATTGAGCGATTGCCCAATGCTCTTGGCCCAAATTCCATTCGACCCTGGAACCAACCCACAATATGGGCATTCGATATTAACCGAGCGGTGATTATTTTAGAAATATTTTTCGAATTCATATTGTAGTATACTAAATTTTTTAAATTCAAATTTCTATCTTTTCCAAAGCTGTATAAAATTTTCATTTA
>JAAETN010000802.1 GCA_024228355.1 Maribacter sp.
AACCATTCTCGTGCTTTTGGATCAGTAATAATAGGCATAGTGAATTGAAACTTTTCAAGCCTTATTTGAAAATCTTTTTTACTCAATTTTTCCCCAATGGTGATGTGATTTACTATAAACACATTATACCATTAGTTTTTTTTGCCAATTTTAAGCCTCTATATTGAGTTTTAAGCGATTAATAATTTTTGATGACAGGGGAGGGCGATTTAATTAAGAAAATCCAGCAGTGATATCAAATAGATCCATTACCAGGGCATAAGAGTGAATGTCATAGCTGTTAGTAAAAATCCAAAAACGGCCCTGAAACCCTGTCAAGCTTTATTTTTAGTTTTTCATGTTTCTTTTGTTGGAATATGATTGACCCTAAAATTTAGAAGGGATACCCTTTTCTCTCTGTGCTCTTAACGGCTCTGCATGAGAACTTCTTTAAACTGGACTTCAGTATTTTGGGTATTGACTGGGGAATAACTGGGGAATAACACCAAATATTTACTCAAATTAATTATCACTCCAATTCTTATTGGTAATAGATAATCACATATCACTCAACCCTGTATGCACTTAACGTCAATCACAAAAGACGGCATACTTGTGTATTTATTTGGCATGTCGTATGCTACTAATAACTGACGGATAACGCTATTACTATAAAGTTCAAATTATTTCATACAAGGAGTACAGTACTGTCTCAAAATCAATATGTAATGCAAAGAGGAATGGCGCACTCGAAGATTTGTACAGCCGTTGTAATACAAACAAATTACACTTTGTATATTGAAGCTCAAACTACGATTATAATAATTTTGAGGTGTGACATTTTGGCAAACATTGAATTAATAAAGTAGGGGGTCATGTGATGAAAAAAATTATTCCATTTTATTTCCTGTTTTTACTCGTATTATACCAACAGGTATGGGCAGTGGATAGCTATAATGCTGACAAAAACCAACAGACGATGCCGAATTGGGTAGAGCAGGCTTGGATAGGGCAATACCCGGTGACTCGGGTTTTCAATGAGCTGGCATGGATACCAATCAATTTCCTTGATAAAGAAGGAACCCCAAGAGGTATTGGTACAGGCATTATCAATACTCGCAACCAGCAACTAGATGGGACGTTGGCTATTACGCCCGTTAATTACAAACATGGACTTGATTACAATATGTTTTGGAAGGTTCTGCCCACGATATTCATAATCATTGCCGCCGTCATCTACTGGCATCAAAGCCTTGCGAAACTCAAGGGGCAACTGGCAATTGCCTGCAACATGAGGGAATCCGCAAGGCGAGAGTTGTAAGAAGCAAGGATTGAGGCGAAACTTACCTGTGAACAACTGAAGGAGCTCGACAATCTCAAGTCTACGTTCATTAGCT
>JAAETN010000803.1 GCA_024228355.1 Maribacter sp.
AATCAGCAGTGGTACTTAACTGATGAATCGCCCAGGAATTTTCTATTTCTCCCTTCTCATTCGGTACAGGAAAATCGAGTCCTTCTAGAAGGTGAGCCATTTGAATCATTATTGCCAGGCAAAAACCTTCAACTAAATGCATTGTTATGAATCCCAATAAAACATACCACCAACCTAAATCAAGGAAAATAATAGGTACTACCAGAAAAGCACTATAATAGAAAGCTTTAAAGAAAATAAAATCAAAATATTGGTACGTTGGAGGCTTCTTTAATTTGTGGCTAACAATTCTTCTTCCAAAGAATTTCTTATAATCCCCAGCAAATACCCAGTGTAGCGACGTCAGGCAATATAAAAACCATGAATACCAATGTTGGTATCTATGTATTTTCCGTAATTTCTGTTGAGGTGACATACGAATCAAGGGAGTTATATTAATGTCTCCATCAAAATCTTGAATATTTGTGTAAGTATGATGTATCCGGTTATGTCTTAATTTCCATATATAAGCATTGGTACCAACTACATTAAATAAGTATCCTAATATATGGTTGACCTTTGGATTACGGGAAATAGCCCCGTGAACTGCATCATGGCATATATTTACTCCAACGAAAGCAGTAAACAGACCCAGAGTTATCCATAGCAAAAAGGATCCAAGAACACCCGGATTTCCTAATATTAGTACTAGATAAGCACCAATAAAACCTGCAAGAAAGAAAAATATCTTGAAAATCATGAAAGAATTGGCGTAAGGAGTTATTCCATTTTGTTTAAAATGGTCTTTCACTCGTTCTTTTAAAGTGCGGTGAAAATCAGAGGAGCCGAATTTTACAATTCGACTTTTAGATTCTGATGCCATATGATTTCCGTCTATTAGTGTCTAACATTTAACGTATTAAACATATACAATAATAGAATAATAAATCCATTTATCCTATTTTATTGAATTCCCTGGTCCTTGCTTTAAAAGCAGAGTGTTTATTCACGAATTGCATAATTGAAAGAGATTGATTTATTTAATCTTTTCTCAAAACAAATGTTTTATTAATAATTGGTTGAAAAGATCTGATGTAGATATTGCGAATTTGATTGAACAGATTAATATTGAATTGAAGAAAAAAAATAGATAACGAACCACCAATCGAGTAGACGGCTCCGCCCCTGAATAGGAACGGAGTACGCCTCTCACACCACCGTACCCTTCGACTGTCGCTCAGGATAAACCAAGCGGGTCTCGTATACGGCGGTTCGTTAAGCATCTCAGCAACCGATCTTTACACCAGTTGAAGCTAGTTCTTACTTTCATAAAGGACTATAATTCTACTGGAAAACTATCCTAACGTAAGGATTATTCCCAATTCAATTTCATAACGATCAACGTTTAGTCCTTCCCTACTTGTGAGACCGTCCGCGGTTTTTGCGCAGCTCGTTTCCCGTAGGTACCATGACCTCTGCTGACTTCCCCATATAGCTACACGTAGCTTGGGAGACCTCCATGGTAATTGCACCCTCTATGACCCAATCGCTGCCCCATCTAGATAAATGCTCTTTTGGTATTCTTTGGGCCTTAGAATGATTTGGTTGGTTGCCCGAGCATTTGTGCCTCTTATACGGTTCCTGTCCGTCAATACCGAGCTTTGTAGTCCTGCTTCCTTCAGTCCTAACCTCTCGGATAGCAACCTTACAGCTTACTAATGGTTCCAGGTGTTACTCTAGCCCATAAGGCTCTTCCACCCTCTTGATAAATAACTTACCTTGCGGTAATTAAAAGATGTCCATGCCGGGCATACACAAGACCGTTACATAACATTTCAATCATTATTAAAACCTGGTGAAAAGTGAAAGTAAAAGAGGGATATTATCGCACAATATGGATCAAACAAGGGGATAAAAAAACCATTCAAATTATTGATCAACGCAGTTTGCCGCATGAGTTCATTATTAAAGATTTAAATACTGTTGATCAGGTAGCTGAAGCAATTAAGGACATGTATGTCAGGGGAGCTGGTTTAATTGGGGCTACAGCTGGTTATGGAATGTACATAGCAACATTAGAGGCATTAGTGAGCAATTCTTTTGATGAACATTTGAATCTTGCTGCAAAACAGCTAACTGCAACCCGACCAACCGCTGTAAACCTTGCATGGGCAGTTGATAGACAATTGAAGGCTATTCAAAAAGGGAATAATAATCAAGAAAAAGTTGACATTGCCTATCGCACAGCTACAGAAATTGCTGATGAGGATGCAGAATATTGTAGAAAAATCGGAGAATTCGGCCTTAGTCTTATTGAAGAAATCCAACTCAAAAAAAAAGGTAAAAGAATCAATATTCTAACACATTGCAATGCAGGATGGTTGGCATTTGTAGACTATGGCACAGCAACATCACCGATTTATGCAGCATTTGATAAGGGAATAGATATTCATGTATGGGTAGACGAAACCCGGCCAAGAAACCAAGGTGCTCGTCTAACGGCTTGGGAACTGTATGAGCATGGGGTTCCCCATACCGTAATACCAGATAATGTTGGTGGACACCTAATGCAACATGGACAAGTTGATCTTGTTATCACTGGAACAGACAGGACCACTTATACCGGGGATGTCGCAAACAAAATCGGAACCTACCTCAAAGCATTGTCAGCAAAAGATAACAACGTTCCGTTTTATGTTGCCTTGCCTTCTTCAACTTTTGACTGGGAAATGCGCGATGGTTGTACAGACATTCCAATTGAAAAACGTGACGAAAATGAAGTTAAATATATCCAGGGATTATGCGATGGGGAAATAAAAAAAGTACTGTTGACTCCACTAGAAAGTCCAGCAGCCAACTATGCTTTTGATGTAACTCCAGGACGACTTGTTACGGGCCTTATTACAGAAAGGGGTGTTTGTGAAGCTAATGAAAAGAGCATTTTACAACTTTTTCCTGAGCATAAATAAAATAAGTATGATTCGTTCCCAATTGGATAAAATTAAATATGTCATATGAGAGATAAATGGAATAATGAAGTCGCTAATAAACTTGGCAACAATCTTTTAAAGTTGAGAGTTTACTCTTCCCGATTACTTGGTCAGGAAGAAGATCTCGTACTTCATGGAGGAGGGAATACATCTGTAAAAACCAAAGAAATAAACATATTTGGTGAAGAAGAGGAAATCATTTATGTAAA
>JAAETN010000804.1 GCA_024228355.1 Maribacter sp.
AACATATTTTGATTTAACCTCTTGACCAAATACTGGTGTTGCTGGCATCAAAACTATTGCTAAAGCTAAACTTAAACTTTGCTTTTTCATGTTGCCCTCAATCTTTGATGCGTTTAATGCATAACGTTTGAATTAAACGGCGCCGCGCTTTTTGCGGCGTCCGAGCAGGGCGGCTTTTTGCCCTGCGTTTTTAAATGACTTGTTATGTGCTTTTATATTTCAACTCCATTCACCTTTACCCGACTCTGGGCCAATTAATGTATTCATGCCTTCAGCCAAAATTGTTTTCTTTGCTTCAGTTAGTGCGGAACTATCAGTTTCGAATGGTTCGTCCCAAACAGTAGAATTATTAAAGTCATCCACTACTTCCAATATCCATTTTCCTTTACCATCTTCGTAGATGTCGACCTGCACAGTTTTTCCGCCACTTGATATAGTTTGGCTAAGCGGAGACATTTTTACTTCAAATTCTTCTGTCATTGAAATTAACTCATTTATTTTATCTTTTGAACATAACGTTTTAGCCAACAGGCGCACGCTTTTTGTGCGTCCTTGTTGGGCGACTTGTTAAGGTGCCGAGTTACCCCAGAGAAGTGGACCCCATCACTGACACAGCTAATCAGCTTTTATAAGTGATATCCCTGGGTCTGTTTCATGCTGCTAAAGGCAGT
>JAAETN010000805.1 GCA_024228355.1 Maribacter sp.
AACATATTGTTACAAATAAAACAAATTGTGGGAAAATAAAGTCAAAAGTGATAGAATGCGCTTTCCAAGTGTTCAATTTTAAAGACCTTTTTATTTTTAAGTATTGTGATGACATCAAACCGTACCTCAACATCAAGGTCAAGTTCGGCCACATAGTGATCTGCTCCTAAAACAAGTAGGCCTATTTTCTTTTTGGTAATGGTTTCAGCAATATTTTCTATAAAGTCGGAACTTCTTGATCGCACTTCAATAATGGCTAGTATATCCTCTTTCTGTGCAATAATATCCAATTCAGCTTTCAAATACCTATAATTTCTATTCTTGATCTTATATCCTTTCTTAATCAAAAAATCAACGGCTATTCGCTCACCTTCCTTACCAAATTCGTTGTGCTTTCCCATACTTTAATTTACGATTTTACTCTAAATCATGTATTTCATCGAAAAATTAGGCGCTTAAACGTCACTTTTAAACATATCGACGTACATTGGAGCGCATAACAACGAAAATAATTGGATTTATATAATATCCAATTTGTTTAGACGTTAAGAATTAGCCCCTACGCACATGAACGTTCTTAAAGCCTAAAATTACTATGGAATACTTCGTTAATTGTAACACCTCTACAATAGCGCCGTACACAACGCCCTTGGACAGAACCAGGGCAGCGCATTTGTACAGAAGATTGGGGTTTAGCGCCTCAGTTGAGACTATAAACCAAGCTGTCGGTCAATCGGCTGGTGCCTTGGTAGACAATCTCGTAAACCAGGCCATTAATTTGGCCCCAACCCCTGCACCTACATGGGCAGATTGGAATAACAGCAACTATCCTGCAGATGACGATGCGGCCGGGCAACTCCGACGTGCCCAACTCGATGAATGGAGACTTGCCTATGCCAATGGAATGTTGTCTAACAACTTAAGGGAAAGATTGAGCTTTTTCTGGAGCAACCATTTTGTTACGGAAATAGATGTTTACGACTGTAACTCATTCCTTTATTATTACATTAATTGTCTCCAAAGAAATTCGATTGGCAATTTCAAGACTTTTGTTAGTGAAATTGGTTTGACCAGTGCTATGCTCTATTATTTAGATGGGGTGTATAACAATGGTAACAATCCTAATGAGAACTACGCGAGGGAATTGTACGAGCTCTTCACCTTAGGGGATGGCAATGGATATACCGAAATGGACATCATCGAAACTGCAAGGGCCATAACAGGTTATGTAGAACGAGGCGAATTAGGTTGCGAAGTAGTAACCTTTGATCCCACAAGATTCGATGCCGGAAGTAAAACCATTTTTGGTCAAACAGCTAACATGGGTTACGATGATGTAATAGACAATCTATTTCAACAACGCCCTAACGAGATTGCCCAATTCATTTCCAGGAAACTATACGAATTCTTTGTACATCCAGATTCCAAAGATGACGCCAATAACGCCCAGACCATCATAGACGGTATGGCAAGTACATTCGTTGCAAGCAATTTTGAGCTTGCTCCAGTCTTATCCCAATTATTTAAAAGCCAACACTTTTTTGATGATGAGGCCATTGGAGTGATTATTAAAAGTCCATTTGACATGTACTTTAATTTTTTAAATGTATCTGGATTTACCTATAATGACACCAATGTAGCTGAACTAATCAACTACAGTGGTCTGCTCAGTCAAAGGTTATTCGACCCTTTTGATGTTGCTGGTTGGCAAAGAGACCGTACTTGGATCAATACAAATTTCATAATTGGTCGTTGGTTGACTATAGAATCGATTATTGAAGACTTCTATCAAGCAGATAATGAACAGTTCAGGGCATTCGCCTTGGCAATCACCGGGAATGACGGTTTGACTAGCAATAACCCCGACGTTATTGCAAGGCCTATCATTGACTTGTTTCTACCGAAAGGGCTTCTTACAGAGCCCGATTATGAAAAGGCTTTCGCTATTTTCAGAAGTGATGTGGATGATACTTATTATGAAGGCGGAACTACCCCTTCATGGACCTTGGCAATTTGGCCCCAAGCGCCATTCCAAGTGTATTTATTACTTCAATATTTAGCTAGAGAACCTGAATTTCAACTTAAATAAAACCTACGATTATGTGCGATACTCACGATAATACTCCATATAAAGGCCTGGAACATGATGGCCACGATCAAGAACATAAAGCTTGGAGCAGAAGATCCTTTCTGCAGGCCATGGGAATTGCCGGTACCGGATCTATGATGCTTGGCTCCAATATGTTAACAGCCTCTGGCCCTTCGCCATTGACCGCTGCAATTGCTGCTGCTGAAACCGACAATATTTTAATACTAATACGTCTCTCTGGTGGTAATGACGGGCTAAGTACCGTGATCCCTATGGAACAATATGATTCTTATGTCAATGCGCGTCCTAACATATACATCCCTGAAAGTAAGGTTTTGAAACTTACAGATGAATATGGGGTGCCATCATACATGACCTCTCTAGAACCAATGTGGGGCGATGGTCAGTTCAAAGCCGTTCATGGTGTTGGTTATGAAGGGCAAAGTCTTTCACACTTTACTGGCTCGGATATTTTTGCCAATACAGATTTGACCACAACAGGTTTTCAAGGATTGAATACAGGTTGGATGGGAAGACATTTCGAAAACATTTATCCAGATTACTTGATAAATCCACCGGCTGCACCTGCGGCTATTCAGGTTGGCCAGTTTGGTAGTTTGGTATTCCAAGGTGAAGAAACGAATTATGCATTCGTAACTTCGAACATAGATCAATTGGAGGAAATTGCAGAATCTGGATTGCAGTACAGTTTGGATGACACTTTATTCGGTGATTGTATGTACGGGGACCAATTGAAATTCTTGAGGGGAGTTGCCAATACAACCTACGAATACTCAGGGCTTATACATGAGGCCTACGAAAGAGGACAAAACCAGGTAGAATACCAAGACAATGGTTTTGCAAGACAATTGGCGCTTTTGGCTCGATTGATCAAAGGTAACCTTGGCACCAAAGTGTATATGATTTCTATGGGAGGTTTTGACACCCATGGCAACCAACCTTTGGCCCATGAACGATTAATGACGAATCTATCAGTTGCAATAGATAATTTCTATGACGATTTAGGTTTTACGCAACAAGATAATCAAGTATTGAGTATGACCTTCTCCGAATTCGGAAGACGAATTTTTGAAAACGGTTCAAACGGTACCGATCATGGTAAGGCTGCACCTACCCTATTCTTTGGTTCAGGGTTAAACGGTAGTGCCTTTGTTGGGGATCACCCTACCTTGGATAATCCTGATGGTCGAGGTAACCTTGAGTATACCATGGATTTTCGGGATCTCTATGCCACTGTTCTTGCAGAATGGTTGTGTGTAGATATTCCTTTGGTTGAACAGCATTTATTAAACCACCCATATGCACCTGTAAATCTAGGATTCAATTGTAGTGGAATTGATTTTCCTGATATTGTTTACAGTGACGGTGAACCTACTTTACCAACAACAGAACCTACGGAACCAACACCTTTTGATCCTGAATTGTTGGATGCTATTGTACATAAACCATTTTATCCCACGGATAGTACGCCACACATCTACCTGGAAATGCCATTCAGTGCACATGTCGATATACAGTTGTACAATATTCTTGGACAAAATGTAGGCACAGTCTTTAATGAAATGATGTTTGAAGGCTCTGCCGAGATAAATATTAGGGAAAGAATGCCTAGCCATTTATCCACTGGAAAATATATTTATCGCATTAATGTACAGAACCAGAGAATGAGTAAATCAGTAATGGTCGCTTAAACAGCCCCCACTTTCTGGAAGAGCCTTCGCTACTATCAAAACTGATAGTTCGGAGGCTCTCCTTTTTTAGGTAAATCTAGGCTGCACGATGCAAAATCTGTATTTTTGGAGCTTAATTTGGAACATTAATGGCAGAAGAAGTAAAAAGTCCAGCTCGGTATACCATAACCGCAGCATTACCATATACAAATGGCCCAATTCATATAGGTCATTTGGCAGGTGTTTATGTGCCTGCGGATATTTATTCAAGATACCTCCGATTAATAGGAAAGGATGTTGCTTTTATCTGTGGTAGTGACGAGCATGGTGTGGCTATTTCAATGAAGGCGAAGAAAGAAGGGGTGACTCCTAAAGATGTTATTGATAAATACCATGCGATCATTAAAAAATCTTTTGTGGATTTTGGTATTACGTTTGACAACTACTCAAGAACTTCAGCAGAGGTTCACCATAAAACAGCATCGGAATTTTTTGTGAAACTGTATGAGCAAGGTGATTTCATCGAAGAGACCACGGCACAGTTGTATGATGAGGAAGCACAGCAATTTTTAGCTGATCGCTTTGTCGTCGGGACCTGTCCAAGGTGTGGGCATGAAGAAGCTTACGGAGACCAATGCGAGAATTGTGGGTCAACTTTGAATGCCACAGATCTGATAAATCCAAAGTCCACAATTTCTGGTGCAGTACCAAGCTTAAAAGAGACCAAACACTGGTTTCTACCTTTGGATAAGTACGAAGGTTTTTTAAAAAAATGGATTCTTGAAGGACATAAAAAAGATTGGAAACCCAATGTATATGGCCAATGCAAATCGTGGATTGATGACGGGTTGAAACCTAGGGCAGTAACTCGCGATTTGGATTGGGGCATTCCTGTTCCTGTAAAAGGAGGTGAAGGAAAAGTACTTTATGTTTGGTTTGATGCCCCTATCGGATACATTTCCTCTACCAAAGAATGGGCAGAACGCGAAGGCAAGGATTGGGAGCCTTATTGGAAAGACAAGGACACCAAATTATTGCATTTTATTGGTAAGGACAATATCGTTTTTCATTGTATCATCTTCCCTAGCATTTTAAAAGCCCATGGTAATTATATTTTGCCGGAAAACGTACCTGCCAATGAGTTTTTGAACTTGGAAGGCAATAAATTGTCAACCTCCAAAAACTGGGCGGTTTGGCTGCATGAATATTTGGAGGAATTTCCGAATATGCAAGATGTATTGCGATATACTTTGACGGCAAATGCGCCTGAAACCAAGGACAATGATTTTACCTGGAAAGATTTTCAGGCTCGTAACAACAACGAGCTTGTTGCCATTTTTGGCAATTTCATTAATCGTGTAGTCGTATTGACCAATAAATACTTTAATGGAGTTGTTCCAAACCCATCAAACTTCAGTAAAGTTGATAAAGAGACCTTAGCGGAACTTAAAAAATATCCTGAAATAATATCAAGTTCCATCGAAAGGTACCGCTTTCGAGAAGCCAGTCAGGAATTAATGAACTTGGCCCGCTTAGGGAATAAATATTTAGCTGACGAAGAACCATGGAAGGTTATTAAGGAAGATGCGGAACGTGTACAGACCATTATGTTCGTTGCGCTGCAAATCGCAACAGGTTTAGCGGTTCTGAGTGAGCCTTTTTTACCATTTACTTCCAAAAAACTAAAGCGTATTCTAAATGTCTCCCCGAGCGCATCTTGCCTACCTGCAGGCAGGGTCGAAGGATCGATTGAATGGAACGATGTTTCCAACAAAGAAACCCTACTCCCAGCGAATCACCTAATCGGTAAAGCAGAATTACTCTATCGTAAAATAGAGGACAAGGAAATACAGGCCCAACTGGATAAATTGGAAGCCACCAAAAAAGCGAATGAGAAAGAAAACAAAGCACTTATGCCACAAAAAGACACTATCACTTTCGACGACTTTTCAAAATTGGATATGCGCGTAGGAACTATCGTCGCAGCTGAAAAAATGGCCAAGACCAAAAAACTACTCGTGTTAAAAGTTGATACCGGTCTGGATACCAGGACCATTGTATCGGGTATTGCCGAAAGTTTTGCCCCTGAAGAAATTGTTGGCAAAAGAGTAACCGTTTTGGTTAACCTAGCTCCTCGTGCTTTGCGTGGTGTTGATAGCGAGGGTATGATCTTATTGACCGAGAACAGTGATGGTAAATTGGTATTTGTAAACCCTGATGAAGATGGGGTTGGCAATGGGTTGACCATTAATTAGTCTTTTGTGCAACTTATCCCCTACATCGCCAAGCTGACCCAGCTTCCTCTAAAGGGAATTCAAAATACGATTGAACTCCTAAACGAGGATTGTACCATACCTTTTATATCCCGATATCGAAAAGAACGTACAGGCAATTTGGATGAAGTTCAGGTAGGAGCCATTGTAGCATTTAAGACCCAATTCGAGGCCTTGGAAAAACGTAAGGCTGCAATCATCAAAACCTTGATAGAGCAAGAAGTCCTGACCAATGAACTAGGTGAAAAAATAAATCAGGCCAACGATTTAACAACGCTGGAGGATATTTATCTCCCCTTTAAAAAAAGCAAAAAAACAAAGGCTGAAACCGCTAGAAAAAACGGATTGGAACCTTTAGCCAAGATCATCATGGCACAGCACAATGATGAAATTGAGTTAGAGGCATCAAAATTTATTAATGATTCGGTTCAAAACAAAGAAGAAGCTTTGGATGGAGCTAGACATATCATCGCAGAATGGGTCAACGAACGTCCAGACATCCGTAATCAAATACGCTATCAACTCGAAAAATTCGCACAATTGACGACAAAGGTCATTGGTGCCAAAAAAGAAGAAGAAAAAGCACAAAAGTTTTGGGATTATTTTGACTGGAGTGAATCTTTGAGTCGATGTCCATCACATAGGTTTTTGGCCATTCTTCGAGCTGAAAATGAAGGTTTCATTCGAGTTAAGATTGAAATTGATTCTGAGCGCGCCATCCAAAAAATCGAAGATCGAATTATTAAAAATCACAATACAAGTGCAGCCCATCTGAAAATAGCTATTCAGGATGGGTATAAACGATTGTTGTTTCCTTCCTTATCCAACGAAATTCTAAAAAAAGCCAAAGAAAAAGCCGATGATTCGGCCATCATAGTATTTTCGAAAAACCTAAAACAATTATTGTTAGGAGCACCTTTGGGTGAGAAACGAATTCTGGCAATTGATCCTGGATTTAGAACAGGCTGTAAAATAGTATGTCTGAGTGCACAGGGCGATTTGGAGCATAATGAAACGGTTTACCCGCATGCCCCACGGAATGACAGCAAAGGTGCCATTAAAAAAATAAGCACTTTGGCCGACGCTTATAAAATCCAGGCAATCGCTATTGGCAACGGAACTGCCTCAAGAGAAACCGAGCACCTTATAAAACGCATACAATTTAGAAACCCCATTGAGGTATTTATTGTGAGTGAAGCTGGGGCTTCAATATATTCCGCTTCAAGAATTGCCCGTGATGAGTTTCCCAATTATGATGTAACGGTTCGTGGTGCTGTTTCCATTGGTCGAAGATTGTCCGATCCCTTGGCCGAACTGGTAAAAATAGACCCAAAATCAATCGGTGTTGGACAATATCAACACGACGTGGACCAAAATAAACTAAAAACATCATTGGATACTGTTGTAGAGCATTGTGTGAATTCAGTAGGTGTAAATATAAACACCGCCAGTATTCCCTTGTTAAGTTATGTTTCAGGTATAGGTCCTAAGCTAGCTGAAAACATTGTCGCCCATAGAAATGAAAATGGAGCATTTACAAGTCGGAAAAACATAAAAAAAGTGCCTCGTTTGGGCGATAAGGCCTTTGAGCAAGGAGCTGGTTTTTTACGTATTAAACAAGCAAAAAATCCTTTGGATGATTCTGCCGTTCATCCTGAAAGTTACAGTATTGTTGGAAAAATGGCCAAGGACCTAGGAAAAAGTGTTTCTGACTTAATAGGGAACAAACAACTTCTAATGGGTATTGATTTAAATAGATACTGTACAGAAACTATCGGTCTTTTTACGCTGAAGGATATAGTTAAAGAGCTAGAGAAACCCGGCTTGGATATGCGTGAAAAGGCAAAGGTTTTTACCTTCAATCAAAATATTAGATCTATTAATGACCTGCATGAAGGTCAATTACTCCCAGGCATAGTCAACAACATTACCAACTTTGGCTGTTTTGTTGACATAGGCATAAAAGAAAGTGGCTTGATCCATGTTTCAAACTTATCGGATTCCTTTGTAAAAGATGTAAACGAGTATGTTAGTTTGCATCAACAAATCATTGTGAAAGTACTTGATGTTGATATCCCAAGAAAGCGCATTCAGCTAAAACTGCATAAACGATAACCTGTTTGATTTTCATTCGATTATAGTTACATTTAGTTAACCTTATTCCAAGTCAACTCTATGAAATCATTCTTAAATTTTCTCGTTGTATTTTCATTGGCAACTATAGTCATGGCATGCAGTGATAAGAAAAAGGTTAAGAGTACTAGAACACCTGTTTCCGCAATTTCTCCACAAAGAATTAAGGTCATCTATGACACCGATGCCAATAATGAATTGGATGACCAACATGCCCAGGCCTACCTACTTTTAAACCAAGAAACCTTTGATGTTAAAGGAATTACAGTCAATGCGACTTTTAATGGTGGTGATATACAGAACCATTACGATGAGGCTGAAAGAGTATTGAAACTATGTAATTTAGAGCGTTCCATTCCTTTGCTAAAAGGAGCCAATGGCAGTTTTCAGGAAATTTCAAAAGAATTTGACCCTGCTAGTTATGATGGCGAAGAAGGGGTGGATTTTTTATTGGAGACTACCAAAAAGGATTCGGTGACCATTATCGCAGTGGGAAAACTTACCAATATTGCATTGGCGTTAATAAAGGACCCTTCTTTTGCCAAAAGAACCAAAATTGTTTGGTTGGGAAGTAACTATCCAGAGCCTGGGGAATACAACCAGGATAATGATACTATTGCAATGAACTTTGTCTTGAACAGTAAAATACCTTTTGAAATGGTTACGGTGCGCTATGGCAGACCTTCGGGAACCGATGCTGTTAAAGTGACCCAAGAAGAAATCAATGAAAAAATGCCGGGATTAGGACCTAAAATTGATAAACCCATAGTTGGAAGACATGGTGGAAGTTTCAATAATTTCGGCGATTATTCTGTTAGTCTATTTGAACATATAGATTACCATGTCAATCCTCCATCGCGCTCACTTTTTGATATGGTCGCTGTCGCTATACTTAAGAATGGGGACTGGGCAAAGCAATCTTCAATTCCTGCACCGATTTTCATAAATAACGCATGGGTTGAACGGCCTGCTAATCGGCGAAAAATTGTAGTTTGGGAAAATTTTGATAAACAAGTGATACTGGATGATTTTTACAGCACTTTGAAAGAATCCACGAATGTAAACCAAGTGAATTAAGTAAATTTTACTACTTGACAATTAATCATGACGGTGATTAGTAATTCAACGTATATTTCTTAGTATTTTTATAAAAATTTCAAGTTATGCTCTCAAAGAAATTAGAAAAAGCACTCAATAACCAAATACAAATCGAGGCAGAATCCTCACAGGTGTATTTATCAATGGCCTCCTGGGCAGAAGTTCAAGGATTGGAGGGCATTGCAACCTTTATGTACGATCAATCGGACGAAGAGCGCATGCACATGCTTAAATTGATAAAATTTGTGAACGAGCGTGGTGGCCATGCAAAGGTTTCAACTTTGAACGCACCAAAATTTGATTTCGGGACATTTCAAAAAATGTTTCAGGAACTATTGGAACATGAAATTTTTGTTTCAAACAGCATCAATGAGTTGGTACATATTACCCTTCAGGAAAAAGACTACGCGACCCATAATTTTCTTCAGTGGTATGTGGCCGAGCAAATTGAGGAAGAAGCATTGGCACGTACTATTTTAGATAAAATAAACCTCATAGGCAATGATAAAGGCGGACTGTATTTATTTGACCGTGATGTACAGCAAATTACGGCAAATAGTGCTGCTGCACCCCCTTCTGGTGCTTAGTCAATTCTGACCTTGAATTTGTTTTTATAGGGTTCCTCTATCAAGGATCTTTTAAATTCAGTATCTTACTTATAGAAATTTAAACTCCAATCTGAATGGAGTAATCTTATAATACCACAGTATGAAACCAATCATTCTTTTTTTCGCGGTCTTTTTCCAAATTGCAGCAGCTGCCCAATCGACATCTATTAAATTCTCACCACCGCTAGCTAAAGCAACACCAGAAAGTGTTGCCATATCCTCAGAACGGCTGGCACTTATTGATGACATGCTGGAAAAGGCGGTATCGAATGAAGACCTTCCAGGAATTGTAGCCTTAATTGCCAGAAATGGGAAAATCGTATTTCATAATGCCTACGGAATGGCAGATAATACCTCAGCCAAGGCAATGGAAAATGATGCAATATTTAGAATAGCCTCACAGACCAAGGCAATCACTTCAACTGCTGTAATGATCTTATGGGAAGAAGGCAAATTCAGACTCGATGATCGCATTTCAGCGTATATTCCCGAATTTGGGGAAGCGCATATATTAGACACTTTTAATGAGGAGGATTCTACCTATACCGTTACACCAGCCTCTGACCAGATTACCATTCGTGATCTTATTACCCATACCTCTGGTATAGGGTATGGCGTTATTGATGGAGATAATCGATTTAAAAAAATATATGCCAAAGCTGGGATCACAGACCTATTTACAACTGAGAATATAAGTATTGAAGAAAGTGTAAAAAAGTTGGCAAGATTACCTTTACACCACAACCCCGGGGATAAGTTTACCTATAGCGAAGGTTTGGATGTACTGGGTTATTTTATTGAGGTTGTCTCTGGAATGCCCTTTGATAAATTTTTAAGAACCCGCATATTTGAACCTTTGGGCATGGATGATACGTGGTTTTATCTTCCTAGAAACAAACACAACCGTTTGGTTACCGTACAGCGTAAAGTAGAGGGAAAATGGGAAAAATACCCAATTACCTTTTACGACACCGACTACCCTAAAACTGGGGCAAAACGTTTCTTCTCAGGTGGGGCAGGGCTTTCAAGTACCGCAAAAGACTATGCCACCTTCCTTCAGATGTATTTAAACCAAGGGGAGTTAAACGGCAAACGTATCTTAAGTAGAACCACCGTTCAGAGTATAATGGGTAACCAAGTAGGTGATTTATTCAGTAATGGTGGTAAATTTTACGGATTGGCCTTTGGTGTAGTGACAGCAAAAGGTCAGGATTCTGGTGGTGAAGGCAGTATTGGCACTTTTGATTGGGGAGGATATTTCAACACCCAATATTTTGCAGATCCCAAAGAGGGGATAATTGGTATTTTAATGAAGCAGACCCAAGGGCCTGTGAATGATCAAACCGGTTGGAAATTCCGCCAGATGGTAGGTGCCGCTATCGATGACTAATATTTTACAAGCCGTAGATTCAAAGGTGTTCCCGCTCCTTAATCGACTTTAAGGATTAGTTTTGTTAACCTTTTAAGCTTTGTTATCATTAGCGATTGTTACTAAAATCAATTTAAACAATTATGAAAAAAAACTTGACGCTTCTCTTAGTATTGTTCACCGCAGTAATGTACTCACAGAAAATTAAGCTAAAACAAGGTAGTTTGGACTTTGTTAAAGGTCAAAAAGAAATCAATGTCGAGTTCGTGTATGACAATATGAAACTTTTGAAAAAAAATCTCACTAATGATGAGTATGTCAAAGAACATTCAGCAGAATTGGAAGAAAAAACAAAAGGCAAGGGCAAGTCTTGGGAAAAAAGCTGGTATGCAAGTAGAGAACTTATTTTTGCCCCGAAATTTCTGGAGTTGATGAATAGATATTTTTATGAAGATCATGGAATATATTTTGGCGAAGGACTTACTGATGCCAATTACACGCTTATAGTAGAAACAATTTGGATATACCCAAGTTGGGAGGTTGGGATGCAGGTGTAATGAAACAGCATGCCAAAGTCACTGTGCTGTTAAAATTCGTGGAAACTGGCAATAGGGATAATGTTTTATCAGAAGTTACGAGCGAAAATGCTCCTGGTGACCAATGGGGAAGTAGTTTTGACAATGAAGACCGCATAGGTGAAGGTTACGCCAAGACTGGTAAATCATTTGCGAAATACATTTTAAAGAAGGCTTTTTAATGCCCTTGATTTCCTTGTAATATTTAATGAGCGGATGACATCATTATTCGCTCATTTGTTTTTCCAAATCTGTAAAACGAGCAACTGTTTTTACCAAACGGTGATGATTTTTCACAAAGGGGTTGGTCTTATCCCAAACATAACCAGCCAGTACGGCACATATCTGTTTTTTGATTTCCGGGTTTTCAGGTTTATGAAAAAATATTTTCTGCAAGTTTCCAGCGTACCACTCTTTTACATAGGTGGTAAAAACAGCTACTCCTTCATTAATATAATCTGAATACTCCTTTTCCCAATCAACATCCTCGTTCCTTAATTCCCTCGAAACAAGCTTTGCAGCCAATAAAGCGGATTCTGTGGCAAAAGTTACACCTGATGAAAAAATGGGGTCCAAAAACTCAGCACTGTTCCCTGTAAGCACATAGCCTTCTCCATAAATCTGTTTTACCGACTTGGAGAAATTTTTGATTGTTTTTGGTTCAAACGCATATTCCAATTCGTTAAAACGGTGATAATAATACTTCGAAAGCGGCAACATATCATTAAGCTTTTGAGTATTACTTCCTTTGAAAGATTCAATATATTCTGTTGGACCTACAAAGCCGATACTAGTATATCCATTTGAAAAAGGAATTACCCATAACCATGTTTCCTGGCTAACAATATCAAAAGATATTAAGGTGCCTTCTTTCCCTTTTGGCCTTTTTATGTCCTTTATGTGGGTGAAAATTGATGAATGCTTTGGTAATAGTGAAGGTTTATCAAGATTTAGCAATCTAGGTAAGACCCTGCCATAACCACTTGAATCAATAATATATCTCGCTCTGATTGCTGTAAATGTTCCTTCATTGTCCTTAATAATGGTAGTTGATTGGCTATTCTTGAAATTAACTTCAATAACTTCCTGTTCAAAAGCAATATCGACCCCTCGGCTTACCAAGGTATCTGTTAATACTTTATCAAAATCCGCCCGGGGTACTTGCCATGTCCAATCCCAACCTTTAGTGTGCTTTTTACTAAAATCGAAATTACATATTTTACCTTCTTTCAAAAATCTTGCACCAGCTTTGATTTCGAAACCACATTCCTTTAAGCTTTCCAGTAAACCAACCTCTTCAAAATGATGCATACATCTGGGTAAAAGGCTTTCCCCAATAACAAAACGAGGGAATGCTTTTTTTTCAACGACCTTGATTCTTACGCCTTGGTTATGTAAAAAAGAGGCCGCAACACAACCAGAAGGTCCAGCACCAATAATCAATACTTCAACGATTTCTTCGTTCATCGCGTAAATAAAATATAGATTCGTGAATTATTATAAATTTGCAATCCAAATTAACAATTTTTATTTATAAATTGTCACTTATTCAAGTATGATTCAACCATAGATGCCAAAAATTAAGGGAAAGTTAGGGATAGAGGAGTTTTATAGTGTCATTTTCAAGGAAGAATCCATTTCCATTGATAAAAAAATTACTGAAACGGTTCAGAAAAGTTTTGATTTTCTCCGGGAATTTTCGGAAAACAAGATCATTTATGGTGTCAATACTGGATTTGGTCCAATGGCCCAATACAAAATAAAGGATTATGAGCGTATTCAACTTCAATACAATCTTATACGAAGCCACGCTTCGGGAACAGGG
>JAAETN010000806.1 GCA_024228355.1 Maribacter sp.
ATTCGAGATGCAAGTTTTCTTTGTGATACCGAATTATCTGTTTCTATACACTTAAGAATGCAAAAATTATTGTGATCTTTTTTCATAAGTTAAACTCCTTTCCGTAAACAACTTGCCTTACAAGTGTGTTTAAATTTAATACAGGTATAAAAAGTGGATACTGTCACAAATACACATCCCTTCAATTGGATCCTTAATTGCTATCGTGCCATTTGGGCAGCAAGTCCCTGGTCCACTAACGCCTACAATGGTATCGTTTCTCCAACTCCAAATTATGTATCAAATATTTTGATGACTTTTTTACGTTTCACCACCCCCCATCACATAATAGTAATTTGCGCTTTTGGTCACTGCGAAAATACTCTATACTTGAAAATATACATACTTCTGCCTAAAGCACAATACGACAAAATCACTTACCAAATACGCACAAAAGCTTCATAAGTACAATTACTAAAGTTGCCTAGCCCGCTTTTCTCACCGGTAAAGAAATAACAGCAAAGATTCGTAAAAACAGTTAGCTTACCTTGGTATTGAGTGGTTTATTTTGATCCAAAGCCTCAAAACCTGGTTTTTCGCTACATCAATTATGTATAGGCATGG
>JAAETN010000807.1 GCA_024228355.1 Maribacter sp.
AGGCTCGGGGAACGCTAACTTCACCACTGTCGTGGGCTGAGATCTTCGGACGTGCCGGTCACGTTCTCCCGTTCTCGCTCCCGCCGACAAAGCCTTCCCTCCGTTCCCTGTGAGCTGAGCGCGAAGGTCTATGGTTGCACCGTGCAAAATTCAACGTGGCTCGCAAAAAGTGTCACTTTTATTTTGTTACGCACTATAACAATCACGTCAAAAAAATAGACATCATTTTTTTTTTTATGTGTTTTTTAGAAATCATTAGCCATAATTGGGAGTGTTAGTAAAAAGGGATTCAAGGGAACTGTTTCAGTAGTGGGCGGTGGGCATGTGTGTGACGTTAAGCGTCCTAAATCACCCACAGATACGATGATCCGGGAAGTAGAACAGGAGGTGATGAAAAACATAGGCAGTGAAATTTTTTACTTCATTATCATCCATTTTATATAAAGGGCCCCAACAATGGACTCCCAATGGGGGACTTAGGCGGACATAGATATACACCCTACTTGGTGTATACACACACTTATACATATAATGTCAAAACTGTATTCTGAAGCATATTGTACACTTTACATTTACACCTATGAGGTGTACTAAAATGACGGGTAATTAATTAAATCATTCAGAGAAGTGCAGTTAAGAAATAACTATATAATAATCACATTAAGTAAACTTATATTTACAAGTTGAAGCGAAGTAGTTGAACCGAGAAT